>PWFW01000255.1 GCA_003554225.1 Halanaerobiaceae bacterium
GGCCGGTTTCATGATAGGCCACCAGATTTCTTTCCTTATCGGAAATAACCCGGCTTTTTTTGGCAGGTCCGGCAATAACACGATCTATAGCATCATCAAACTCCAGCATGGAGATGGTATCCCTGCCGCGACGGGCAGCCAGAATAGCTGCCTCGTTGGCCAGATTCTCCATATCAGCTCCGGAAAATCCTGGAGTTCTTTTAGCCAGAGTCTCTACATCAACATCCTGTGATGTCGGCTTGTTTTTCATGTGAATTTCCAGAATCAATTCCCGGCCCCGTCGGTCAGGCTTATCGACAATTACCTGACGGTCAAAACGTCCGGGGCGCAGCAGGGCGGGATCCAGCACATCGGGCCGGTTAGTAGCGGCCATCAAAATTATCCCTTCATTGGGCTCAAAACCATCCATTTCATTGAGAAGCTGGTTCAGGGTCTGCTCCCGCTCGTCGTGACCTCCACCCAGCCCGGCACCACGCTGGCGGCCGACAGAATCGAGCTCATCGACAAAGATGATACAGGGAGAGTTTTTCTTGCCCTTTTCAAAGAGATCCCTGACCCGGGAGGCTCCAACACCAACAAACATCTCAACAAAATCAGAACCCGAGATAAAGAAAAAGGGTACTCCGGCCTCTCCAGCTACCGCTCTGGCCATCAGTGTTTTTCCGGTCCCCGGTGGGCCAACCAGCAGAATCCCCTTGGGAACTTCTGCACCCAGCCTGGCAAATTTGCGGGGGTTTTTAAGAAACTCCACCACTTCCTGCAGCTCTTCCTTGACCTCTTCGTAATTGGCCACGTCATCAAAGGTCTTGTTCTTTTCACTTTCAGTCATCTGAGTAGCTTTACTCTTGCCGAAGGACATCATTTGACTGCCGCCACCCTGCATGCGGCGCATGATAAAGACCCAGACGACAATTAAAATCAGGATGGGAAACATATAGCCAAAGATATTGAGCCACCAGGGCGCTGAGGGCTCAGGCTCGGTATTTATTTCCACATTATTTGCTCTAAGCTGCTGCAGGAGATAGGGCATGTCATCAGGAGGAATGTTTACAGCAAATTCCCGACCCTGATAGGTGCCTTCAGCTTTTTCGTTGCCGATCAGCGTTACCTGCTCGATATTGCCTGCTTCAACCTGGTTGATAAAGTTAGTATAGGTGAACTCTTCAATTTCCTGAGGAGTTTGCTGCATGAAAAACTGCGCAATCAAAATTGATAACGCAATCAGCAGTAAATAAAAGCCTATATTCTTGGCAAATTTCTTCAAATTGCTGATCCTCCTCTCCTAAAAACATAAAAGAAGTTTAATAAATATAGAATAATTCCGGTTATACTGTCATTCCAGATAATCGGGAAAACCTCCAGATAATTATTACTGCTGACAGGTGCCAACCTCCTGTAATGGTGAAGGGTTATCAGCGGACCTGCAGCAGTTATTTTATGGTAAATAAAAACAATTTATTTCGGGAAACCGCCTATTACACAGTAAACCATTATAGCACAAGTCGCTAACTTTGTAAATATAATGCTGCACATTATTTATCATATCATTAATGCTTTTGGATATAATAAATATGGTTATAATAAAAAGATATTTGAAAGCTTAAAGAACCAGCAAATCTCAGACAACTATCTAATTATACATCTCTTGCTTTAGTACTCCAATATAAGGGAGATTGCGATACTTCTCAGCAAAATCCAGGCCGTAGCCGACAACAAATTTATCGGGAATCTCAAAACCGTTGTAATCGACCTCTATATGCTTCATCTCCCGCCTTTCGGGCTTGTCGAGCAGAGTGGCTACCCGAACCGAAGCAGGATCTCTGGTTTCCAGAAGTTTGATGACATGTTTTAGGGTCAGGCCGGTATCGATGATATCTTCTACAATCAGGATATGACGGCCGCCAATGTCATCTTCAAGATCTTTCAGAATCCGAACAGTACCGCTGGATTCTGTGCCGCTGCCATAACTGGAAACATCCATAAAATCAAAGGGGACAGGCAGATTGATTTTGCGGGCCAGATCTGCCATAAAGATCACCGCACCCCGCAGAATGCAGACCAGCATCAGTTCAGTGCTGTCCTGATAATCTTCGGTAATCAGCTCTCCCAGTTCGCCAATCCGCTGCTGCAGCTCTTCCTCAGATATTATCACTTCTGCTATATCTTTCCTCAAAACATCCAGTCTCATTTACTTAAATCCCCTTTCCTCATACTTTCCCATAATAACCATAAAACTTTATCGATAACTGCTTTAAGCTGCTTCCTTCAATATAATGATATCATCTTTGCCAGTAAATATCATTAAAAAAATTATAAAGATAGCTTTTCTGGCAGATTTTCATTAAAATATCACTTAATTTCTCAAGAATAGAGTTATATTTCCTGAAAAGATAATCATAGCTTCTCTGGAGGTGATTATTGTAATTATCACTTTTTAAATAATCAGTTTAGTAATAAGCAAAGATCCTTAAAAAAACCTGTTAAGAAAGAGCATTAAGAAAAATTGTTAAGCTTCCGGGCAATACTTTAGTATAAGAACCCGGTCGGTCTCCGGGGTCACTTTAAATCTTTCATCCAGCCGCTCCCCTGCCAGCCAGATGATCCTGCCGGTTCCGTCAGTGATAACCGGAAGTCGATCTCTTTTATCCAGAGGAACTTTATTATTTATCAGGTAATCCTTGACTTTCTGACTGCCTCCCAGACCCAGGGGATAAAAATAATCTCCATCCTGGCGGCTGCGGATTCTCAGGGGCCAGCTGAAACTCCTGCAATCAACCAGAGCTATATTTTTCCTGGCTGCCAGGCTGCGCCAGTTCTCAGGAAGTTCGCTGATTTCAGCCTGGAGACTAACTCCCCGGGGAAGTTCAACCCGACCTTCCCCCTTCAAATTTATCTCAAAACAGGAATTTCTGGCCTGAAGAGCCTGCCAGATACGGTCCCGAAAGGAGACATTTCCATATTCCAGTCGGAGAAGCAGATCCCGGGGGAAATCATAATCCCGGGCAGGTTTATTCTCCTCAGTTTCAGCCTCTTCCTGGATAATCTTCTGCATCAGCTCATAGTGCTGCTGATAAAAACCCTGCCGGGAGTCGAGCAGTTCTGCAATAATATATCTCAGCAATCTTTTTTGCAGAACCGGATCCAGGCTGGCTATTTCCTGGCAGACAAAATCCAGACGGTGTTCCTCTTCCCGAACAACCAGATCATTATAAATATTTGTGGTGATGCGGTCGAGAAAGGCACTTTCTTCTGCTATCAGTTCTGCTGTGGAGGCCAGATTTTTTATCAGTTCAGGATTAAAATGTTCTTCTAAATAGGGTATCAATTCATTGCGAATCCGGTTGCGGGAATATTTCAGACTGAGATTACTGCGATCCCTTCTGGGGTTCAGCCGGCGCTCCTGGCAGTAATACTCAATGGTGGAACGGTGAAACTGCAACAGGGGTCTGATGATTTTCAGATCCCGGTAATATCCGGTGGGGTTAATTCCCTGCAGCCCCTGAATTCCACTGCCTCTGATCAAATTAAAAAGCATGGTCTCCACCCGATCATTGAGCTGATGACCCAGAGCCAGGATATCGCAGTCCAGTTTTTGGGCATACTTATAATAAAAAGCCCGGCGAATCCGACGGGCCAGTTCCTCAATTCCAGCCTGAGTATTTTCTGCTATTCCGGGGAGATCTATTCTTTCTATCCTGCAGCTGAGCTCTCGCTCCTGACAGAATTTGAGGACAAAATCTGCTTCTTCCCGGGAGGCATGCCGAAGGCCATGATCAAGATGAAAAACCGCCAGATCAAGCTGCTCTTCTTCCCTGATACGGCAGAAAAGATCCAGCATTGCCAGGGAATCAGGTCCTCCGGAAACACCCAGCAAAATTGCACTGCCGGGCTGATAAAAATTTTGCTGCTGGCAATAGGATTTAAATTCAGCTAGCAGATCCACAGTATTCTCTCTCCCCCAGAAATAATGGTTTTATTGCTAATGATAAGATTCTGGATTCGCCCAGATTATCCTGCCTGAAGCAACATTATTTATCTGGCAGTAAGCTCTCAGGGATAATAGTTCAACGCTGATTTTCTGGGGCTATCAGGGCGATATATTAAGTTCTTCTCGAAGGAGGCCGGAGAGAATATCCTGCTCGCTGACTTTGATAGCGGGAAGCTGAAAGTGCTCCAGCAGTGCTGAGAGAATGACAGTACCGGCGGTGATAATATCAGCGCGGGCCGGCTGGAGGCCGGTAATGCCCTGCCGCTCTTTCAGGGAGCGGGAGGCAAACAGTTCGATCAGAGAATCTACCTCTTCCCGGGCCAGATTATATCCCTCGATAATCTCCGGTCTGTAGCTTGTCATCTTCTGCTGGACAGCCGCCAGATTGGTTATGGTACCACCCACTCCAACTGCCTCTGGAGCAGTTAAAGACTCATCTGAAGCTTTTTCATCAGTTTTTTGCAGGTGAGCGCTTTCAGCCCTGTTACGAGAAGAAAGCTGCTGGTTGGATTGAAGAAGAGCAAGGGCTGTCTCCTTAAGCTTCTTGATTTCTCCACTGGATATTGGTAGGTCAGGGTTTGAGATAAAGCGCTCGGTAAAGCGGACTGCCCCCATTTTCAAACTGACCGGCAGTATCCTGTCTGATTCTTCAGTGATTATCTCGGTGCTGCCTCCCCCAATATCAATCACCAGGCCACCGGTGGAGCTGTCAAGAGCCGCTGAAGCTCCCCGGTAAATCAACTCTGCTTCCTGCTGACCGGTGATAATCTCCAGTTCCAGGCCGGTTTCAGACTTTATTGCTGACTTCAGCCGGCTGGCATCACTGACTTCTCTCAGGGCGCTGGTACCTACCATCCGGTACCGCTGTACCTGATATTCCTGTAATCTGCTGCTGAAATCCTTCAGGGCTGCTACTGTTCTCTCCAGAGATTGAGAATTTAATCTGCCGCTTTTCTCAATTCCAGATGCCAGCCTGGTGGTTTTGAGGTCATAGTAAATCGTTTTGAGCTTTGCTTTTTCAGAACCGGTCGGCCGGGAGTCAGCTACAGCTTCCGCTATCAATAACCGGCAGGAGTTGCTGCCGATATCCAGGGCTGCTGCCCGGAAAAGCAGATAAGATTTGTTATTTTCCTCAGCAAAAATCGCTGTCATAGAATCCTTCCTCACTAAAATAATAACAGACTGGCATTCTTAATATCTTGAACAAAAGCGGCAGAGAAGAGGGTGATTCAGCCTTACAGCTACCTCAGCACCTGCTGGATTAGCATACCCGGCATAGAAATGGGCAAAGTGAGTATGCAGGCATTTCAAACCGCCTCTATCCTTGATACCACCCACTCCTGAGTTTAAAAGAGTCTCCAGCAAATTCTGAGAAATTTCCCCTGCCCTTTCCCGGTCAGCCGGGCTTAATAGTTTCCTCCGGAGTCTGGCATAGTCCTGATGGGCCTTTTCCAGCTGACAGGCAAAGCCACTATGATTTTGATAATAAACTGTCAGCTCCTCCAGCAGCCCCTGGTCTTCCAGTCTGCTGATCTGCTCTTTGAGAACAGGGCAGCTCAGCCAGAAAATCGTGGGAGAAATCAGCTCAGAAGAAAAGGGATTAAGCAGCAGCAGCTGGGGAAATCCAGAGTAACACCTTGTAATTATCTTAATAATTTTAAGCACCTGAGAATCAAGCTGGGCTGCAATAATTTTTTCTTCTTCCGGACCGGGCTGATTGATTTCCAGATCTATTTCTGGAGAGTCATCCGGTAACTTTTCTGAAGAGTTATCGGCATTAAAACTGCCGGAGTTGAAGTTGCTGGCTTTATTTTTCACTGTAAATCACCTGTTTAGCAGATATTTACTTATAATTATTTTTTTATCATAATTGCTTTAGTAAAAAATTTGCGTAATTTGCACCTTAATAGAACCTGTTTTAATTAGGTCTGTCTAAATGGAGGGAGCCAAAATGGAGTCGGTTTTAATAGAGCCTGTCTTACCTGTCTTAAATGGAGTTTTTCTTAATGGCTTACATTTAAAAAATCTGTAAATGGTCTAGAAGAGCTGCAGATATAATAAAACAACAGTCAGAACCGGAAGAATAACAAAAAAACATCCCCGGAAGGGGGGATGCTTTGAGTTCAGGGAAATAGTGTAATTCCAGAAAATATTTATATATTTGTGCTATTATTTGCTGTCTATTTTATCTAATTCTACACAGGCATTCCAGGCTAAAAGTATAAAGTATATAATCTGGTGCTAATACCATTTACCTGCTGGTGACGGGGTTTTAATTCCCCCGGCCATTACCACCGCGCTTTGCTTCTCTGCTTTTGATATCCTGCTGACGCTCGCTGGACTGTTTGAGGAAATCATCCATCTTATCCTCAAAGGAGCGTTTGGGTGCATGATCAATCCGGTCATCAGGATCCTCCAGCTGTTTGATTGAAAGACCAATCTTGCCGTCATCATCAATATTAATTACTTTGACCTTGATCTTTTCATCTTCCTTAAGGTAGTTGGTTATGTCTTTGACATAGGTATTAGCTACCTCAGAAATGTGAACCAGACCTGTGTCACCTGTGGGAAGTTCGACAAAGGCTCCAAAATTTGTTATTCCGGTCACTTTTCCCTCTACTGTTTCTCCAACCTCAATGGACATACGTTAAATATCCTCCTTAATAATAATATTAATACAATTATAACCTAACATTAATGGTCTGTCAAATAATTATGTCCCATTGCCAGGCTGATTGCTGGCTGTAATTACTGGCATTAAATCGAGGTTATATTTATCTTAAGTAGTTTTTTTCAATCAACTCAATTAGCCAGGAATCCTCATAGCTATCGTAATTAATATTGTCATGAAAAATAATGGGAGCATCCTGGAAAGAACCGGCATTAAAACGGTAAAAGAAAAATTTGCCGGATGAGTCACTGCTGTTTTTATTACTGCTCTTACCTTTTTTTAAAAATACGCCCCGGTAGTTGATATATTCTTCCACAGGATTTCACCTCCTGAAACTCCTAAAAAATAAGTCTGCCTCTGACAAATGATAGGAAAATTAAAAAGGCACAGAAAATCTGTGCCGGTAATTACAGGAACTAAATACCCAGAAAACCAGAGTGGAGTTATATTGTAACACACCCCTGCATAAAAATCAATTTTTTGTATAATATTTTACTGCTGGTTTAATTTTGAGTTGTCTTTGCTGTTTTCTGAAGTGTAAATAGCAGCTGATAACAGCAACTAAAAAACTACATCTACTCCTTAACAGCTCGCCGGCTGAGAGAAATTCTCTCCCTTCTTTCATCAACCTCAAGAATTTTGACCCGAACAATATCTCCAGGTTTAAGCAGCTGGGTGGGGTCAGCAACAAAGTGATCGGCCATCTCCGATACATGAATCAGGCCGTCCGCCTTGAGTCCAATGTCAACAAAGGCCCCGAAATCAACAACATTGCGTACCGTACCCTGCATAATCTGACCCTCCTTCAGATCCTCAAGCTCCAGAACTCCGGTGCGAAATATCGGTCCGGGCACCTCCTGCCGGGGGTCACGGTCAGGTGCCTTCAGGGCAGCAATAATATCTTTCAGAGTCGGAATGCCGGTGTCAAGCTCCCGGGATAACTTTTTCAGCTCGGCAAGCAGCGGGTCAAGTTTTTCTGCCAGTTTATCCTTAAATTCCTGACTATCTCTGGTGACAATTAGATCTCCCGGCTTGAGTTCAATCCGGGCTAACAATTTCTCCGCCGGTTCATAGGATTCAGGATGAATCGGGGTGCGGGCCAGAGGATCTTCTGAGCTGAAAAGCCTCAAAAATCCAGCAGCCTGTTCATAGGTAGAGGGGCCGATCCCTTTAACTTTCAGCAGCTGACTGCGGCTGGTATAGGCTCCTTCTTTTTCCCGATAATCGCAGATCTTCTCACTCTGACCGGAGTTAATTCCTGCAACGTAGGAAAGGAGAGCAGGAGAGGCGGTATTTAAGTTGACGCCAACCCGGTTTACCACCGATTCCACCACCACCTCCAGCTCCTCCAGCAGAGCGCTGCTGTCAATATCATGCTGATAGAGCCCCACTCCTACTGAACGGGGGTCAATTTTAACCAGCTCGGCCAGTGGATCCTGCAGGCGGCGGGCAATCGATACCGCTCCCCGAAGACTGACATCGAGATCAGGCAGCTCCCGACCGGCCAGTCTGGAGGCAGAATAGACTGAAGCTCCGGCTTCATCGACAATGGTGTAGGGAATCTCCTGCTGGCTCTCCTGATTGAGCTCGCTTAAGAGTTCCTCTGTTTCCTGAGAAGCGGTGCCGTTACCGGAAGCTATAACATCCACGCTGTATTCTTCAACTAATGCTAAAATTTTCTCCTTGGACTGCTGCCATTTTTTTCGAGGCTCATGGGGGAATATCTCTGCAGTTGTCAGAACATTGCCTTCGGTATCGATTACAGCCAGCTTGCAGCCGGTCCGATAGGCAGGATCAATCCCCATTATTGTTTTATCAGGAAGTGGAGGCTGCAGCAGCAGAGCTTCCAGGTTATCGGCAAAGACCTCCCGGGCATGCTCTTCGGCCCGGGCGGTAAGCTCAGAACGGGCCTCTCTTTCCAGGGCAGGACCCTGGAGACGGTTAAAGGCGTCTCTGATGATCTCCAGCATCTCTTCTTCCAGAGAAGAATCAGGCCTGATAACTTCCCGGGCCAGGCGGCTGACAATACTCTCTTCCGGAGGTTCTATTTTTACCGAGAGAATCTCCTCCTCTTCTCCCCGGTTGAGAGCCAGAATGCGAAAGGCCGGAATTTTTTTTAGAGGCTGAGAAAAATCATAATACTGCTCATAAACCCCCTTCTCATCGCTGTCAGCATCCTTAACACTGCTGACAATGCTGGCCTGCTGCCAGTATCGCTGCCGGGAGAGGGCTTTAAGATCGGGATCAGCCGCAATCCTGTCGGCGAGAATATCCCGGGCCCCCTGGAGAGCCTCAGCAGCATCGGGAATTTCTTTTTCCGGATCTATAAAATTTTTAGCTGCATCGGCTAATTCTTCTGGAGTAATTTCCTGAGCCCAGATTATCTCAGCCAGAGGCTTAAGCCCCCGGGCAGCAGCCTTATCGGCCCTGGTCTGACGGCGGGGCTTATAGGGATAGTAAATATCTTCTACTTCCTGAAGGGTTTCCGCCCGGGCTATCCTGGCTGCCAGTTCCGGAGTCAGCTTTTCCTGCTCCTCAATTTTGCCTTTGACCTCGGCCTTTTTCTGCTCCAGCCTGTTGAGATAATTCAGTTTTTCTTCCAGATCTCTCAGTTCATTCTCATCCAGGCCGCCGGTTTTTTCCTTGCGGTAACGGGCCAAAAAGGGAATGGTATTCCCGGAATTTAAGAGTTCAATTACGGTAGTTACCTGCTCTTCTTTAAGCTTCATTTCTTCAGTTATCAACTGCAGAGATTTCTGAGAAACATCATAGCTCACCGGCCAACATCCTTCCTTTATGAAGATATGCTCCGTGATAAATAATACAGAGCTGCTAAAAAGCTTCAGCATTAATTTTTACTTTTTAAGTAAATAATCAGGTAAATAGATAGTCAGGAATATTTAAGTAAATCTTCAAACTGTCAATTAATTATAAAACTATAATATTTTGAAATCCTCAGGCTGATACTGTCAGTCTTCCTCCGGCTCAATTTCATAGGGAATTATCAGTTCCTCTCCCGGTCGGACCAGTCCCAGGCGGCGGCGGGCCAGTTTTTCCAGGTATTCCGGGTCTTCCAGCCTTTCCAGCTCCAGCTCCAGCTCGCGCTGACGTCTTTCTGCTTCTCTGATTTCTTCCTGCTTTTCAGTGATTTCTGATTCCAGCTCGCGGATCTGAAGATAGTTGCTGACCAGCTGTATACCCATAATAATCAGCACAGCAGCCAAGAAAAGCGGTAGAACCCGGTACAGCAGCAGCTTTTTCAGGGAATCTTCCATATTTTAAAGCCCACCTCCTAAATACAGGTTATTTTCCTGCCCTGCATTATTAATTTCTGGATTTCAGGGCTTTTTCCTTCCTCTCAGAAAAAAAGAGGTTTCCCGCCTATGATGAGCGGGAAACCTGCTTGCGATCTCCTGCTGATATCAGCTTAAAGCTTTGTTTATATGCCGGTTAAGAGAGGTTAAGACAGCTCGCCCTTCCAGCCTAGAGTACGGCAGGCGGCAGAACGCTCTACAGGTTCTTAATCCTTTTTCTTAATCAGGGCCTCTTCAGTTTCGGCATCGAAGAGGCGGATCTTGGCCTGGTCAACACCAAGCTGAATGGTATCGCCAACTTCAGCAGTACTCTCTGCCTCTACCCGGGCTATCATGCTGTGCTCACCGGTGGCAAGGTAGAGATAAATCTCTGAACCCATCGGTTCAACAACTTCAACCTCGGCCTCAAAGGTATTGGCTTCGGTTACCTTGAAGTCCTGCTTCAGACTGGTATCAGCGAGGTCTTCCGGTCTGATACCAAAGACAATATCCTTCCCGGCATAATCCTCAATAGCCGGATACTCTGCAATCATATCCTCGGAAATTTTTAGTTTAAAAGCGCCGTTGCCCTCCAGGTATAGTCCATCGCTTTCCTGAATTAATTTAGCATCGAGGAAGTTCATGGCCGGACTGCCGATAAAGCCGGCAACAAACATGTTCTCCGGATAATTATACAGGGAGAGAGGGTCATCAACCTGCTGGATATAGCCATCATTGAGAACAACGATCCGGTCACCCATGGTCATGGCTTCGGTCTGGTCGTGGGTAACGTAAATAACTGTGGTCTGCAGTCTGTCATGCAGCTTGGAAAGTTCGGCTCTCATCTGGACCCGGAGCTTGGCATCCAGATTGGAGAGGGGCTCATCCATCAGGAATACCTTGGGTTCCCGGACGATAGCTCTACCCAGAGCCACCCGCTGACGCTGACCACCGGAGAGCTGCTTGGGCTTCCTTTCCAGCAGATTTTCAATGCCGAGAATTTCAGCTGCTTCCTGGACCCGGCGTTTGATTTCATCCTTGGGAAACTTACGGAGCTTGAGCCCGAAGGCCATATTGTCATAAACGTTCATGTGAGGATAGAGAGCATAGTTCTGAAAAACCATGGCGATATCTCTATCCTTGGGCGGAACATCGTTGACCACCTGGTCACCGATTTCAACTGTTCCTTCGGTGATCTCTTCCAGTCCGGCAACCATTCTTAAAGTGGTGGATTTGCCGCAACCGGATGGGCCGACAAGTACCAGAAATTCCTTATCAATAATTTCAAGATCGGCATCCTTTACTGCTACTACCTCATCAAACTTTTTGGTTACATTATTAAGAGTTACCTGTGCCATTAA
>PWFW01000026.1 GCA_003554225.1 Halanaerobiaceae bacterium
CAGTTAACTTCAGGAGCACATTTTATGCCTTCTATGAATGTGGGTAGGATGACTGATGTTAAGGATTTAACTCCCAGAAAAATTAGATACGCTTTAAATTTAAAAGATGTTTTAGAGAACGACCCTGATGGAGAGTTGTATTTAGATGAAATGTTTATGGGGGATATAGATTCTAAAGAGTTAGTAGACCGTATAGGATTAAGGGATTATGTGAAGGGTAGATTTGCGGGTTACTCCGCTCAAGGGTTTGTTCATGGGGATTATGAAACAAAGATAAAATGGTCTTCTTATGTGCCGGATACTGATAAATATACAGCGTATATAACTCCAGAAGATGAATCTTTTTTCCAGTCTGTTCAGGATTTTGCAACTACTATAAGTCCAGGTACTATTATGAGTTTTACCAACACAACTTTTAGAAAATTACAGAGAGCATTAAGGAGAATGGAGCAGGTTACTTAAGGGGGTAAGATAATGGGTTCTAAATCTTACATTATAGAAGAAGAGTTTAAAGTATCTACACATGGTGATGAGGGTTTACGGTCACAAGATTTACTTAAATTTCTTGCATCTCTTGAGCAAATTACTATGTATGTTAGGAGAACAGCACCTGGTATTTTAAATTATGATGTAGATTTGGAGACGGGTTCTGGGTTTATTAAAGTCAAGATGAAATATAAAAAAGTTGTTTCCAGTAAAGTCAATCAGGTTTGTTTTTTGGGGTTTCTCTTGGATTTAGAAACAGGGGATTTTTTAGCATCCAGTAGGAAAAAGGACGCCTATTTTTCATTATTTAATTTTTTAAAACTTTTAGAGAGCCAAGATATTTATATAACTCCAGAAGTTTTAAGGTATAGTATAGAACAATACAAGTTTAACCAGATAACTTTTGAGGAGTTTATATATAATCTTATAGAAAGTAGTAGTGGCGAGAGAGATTTTTCTATGACTTCTAAGTATTTGTCAGCAGATACAGATGATGATGTTGATAAGAAATCTATTTTATTTCGTTTTTATAATCTCTTTCATGTATTGCTTGAAGCTATTCCTTCGGAGCTTGGAATTACATTTGATGTAGGGGTTCCTTTTTTAAGCGATGATGTCGCAGGAAAGGTTTCTGAGAATACCAAGTTATTTTTATCTGATATGAAAAATGCTACAGCAAGTAGTAGGCATCTTTCATCTTTAAGAGATGCTATAGGTAGAAACGTATTATGGTTTGCGGTTCCTGGAACTGACCAAGAGGATTTAAAGAAGCAAAAATTTGAAGAGTTTTTTGCTCAATTGACTACAGGTGCTCATTTTTATATGCCCCTAGAAGTTCATCATATGGAAGAAATTAAAGACCTTACTCCCAGGAAAATTAGATATGCCTTAAACTTAAAAGATGTTTTAGAGAACGACCCTGAAGGAGAGATGTATTTAGATGAAATGTTTATGGGGGATATAGATTCTAAACAGTTAGTAGACCGTATAGGATTAAGAGATTATGTAAAAGGAAGATTTGCTGGATATTCTGCTCAAGGATTTGAGCATAGGAATTATAAAGAGAGGATAAGAGTAAAGTCCCATTTTTTAGATAGCCACCTTTGGGGAGCCATTAGTCCTGAAGATGAGGGCACATTTAGGACACAACAGAGTACCTCTATTATTTCGGATAGGATAATTGCGGGAAACCTCAATGCTACTTTTAGAAAATTACAGAGGGTATTAAGACGGATGGAGCAGGTTACTTAAGGAGGCAGGTGCGATGGGTTCTAAATCTTATACCAAGAGTGAAAAGTTTATATTGTATCCTGATAAGGGGTTGCACGATGATGATGTAAAAGGGTTTTTTCTGTTGTTGGATGATTTATATGGAAGTTATCAAGATCAAGATATTGATAGTTCTTCAAGGGATATTCTGGATTTTAAATTAATTAATCTTGGTTTTGACACTACTCTTCGTCAGCATCCTATTGAATTGGAATATAAAAAAGTAATCTCCAGTAAGTCTAATCAGGTTTGTTTTCTGGGGTTGCTTTTAGACCTGGAGACGGGAAACTTTTTAATATCCGATAGAAAGAAGGATACTTATTTTTCATTATTTAATATTTTTAAACTTTTAGAGAGTTATGGTATTTTTATAACTCCAGAAGTTTTGAAGTATAACATAGAGCAATATAAGTTTAACCAGATAACTTTTGTAGAATTGTATGAAAATTTTAAGGAAAGTAGTGAGGGAGTAAAGTCTATAACTTCCAGATACTTATCAACAGATTATTTATCAAAAGATATAGATGGGGAATGGGGGGAAGTTCCTGTACAGCATTTTATAAGGGAGATTATGTCTCTTATTAAGGTTTTATCTTTGGTATCTCGTGATGTTTTCCCGTCTTTAAGTAGCGATTCTGTAGAGGGAGAACCTTCTGATGATGTTAAGTTGTTTTTTTCTGATTTGAGGCACGCTACAGATGGTGTTAAAAAGATTTCTAATCTACTATCAGATTTATCTACTTTTTCAGATTTTAGGCAGGTAGATGAAATAGAAGACTTCTTGTCTTTATTGACTTCAGGTGCTCATCTTTATATATATGAAGATTTTTATAGAGGGGATGATTTGACTCCTAAAAAAATTCAGTATGCTTTAAATTTAAAAGATGTTTTAGAGAACGACCCTGAAACTTCTTTATATTTAGATGAAATGTTTATGGGCGATATAGATTCTAAAGAGTTAGTAGATAGAATAGGGTTACGAGATTATGTAAGAGGTCGTTTTGCAGGTTATTCTGCTCAGGGGTTTGTGCACGGTAAATATGAAGAATTGATGAAAAGTTACTCTTATTCATCAGGTGTTCCTATAGGGAAAGGTATAAGTCCTGAAGGAGAAGGGGATTTTACTACACAGCAGAGAATTTATAAGGGTGTTGAGAGTAGTGTTATGGGTTACGTTAATGCTTCCTTCCGAAAATTACAAAGAGCACTAAGGAGAATGGAGCAGGTTACTTAAGGGGGTAGGGTGTTAATGGGTTCTAAATCTTATAAAATTAAAGAGGAGTTTAAATTACATTTTACTGAATTCACGAATCTTCGGAGAGCAATTGATTTGTTGCAGGTTAGTTATGAAGCTCTTAAGGATAGAGGTATTCCACAGGATATTTTAGATTTTAAAGCAAGTAGACACAGAATAGGGCATGATGGTCCTTTTAAGGTTTATTTAGAATATAAAAAAGTAGTTTCCAGTAAAACCAACCAGGTGTGTTTTTTGGGGTTATTATTAGATTTAGATACGGGAGACTTTATATTTTCTGATAGGAAAAAAGAAACCTATTTTTCTGCTTTTAATATTTTTAAATTTTTAGAGAGTTACGGTATTTTTATAACTCCAGAAGTTTTAAAGTACAATATAGAGCAATATAAATTTAATCAAATAACTCTTGAAGAATTACTTAATAATTTCCAAGAAAGCAGTGAGTTAGCAGGTTCTATAACTTCGAGATATTTGTCAAAAGATGCGGATATAGTAGATACAAGATTTTCTTTAGAGAGGTTTTTGGAGACTTTTATACTTTTAAGTAGGGTTTTTTGGTTAGGGCTTATCCTAGATGTGCCTCTTATAAGTAGTGAGTTTGTGGAAGGGGTTTCTAATGAGGATACTAAGGTATTCATGTCTGATATTAAGAATGTTACTTACGATTGTTATGATGCCCGTCGTTTATTTACTGCTTTAAGAGATAGTGCTCTTGGGGGGCAAAGTTTAACGCAGGAGGATATTGAAGAAGTTGCTGCTCAATTGACTACAGGTGCTCATTTTAATATGGCAATGGATGTTTCAGATATGAGAGAAATTAAAGACCTTACTCCCAGAAAGATTAGATATGCTTTAAATTTAAAAGATGTTTTAGAGAACGACCCTGAAGGGACTATGTATTTGGATGAAATGTTTATGGGCGATATAGATTCTAAAGAGTTAGTAGACCGTATAGGATTAAGGGATTATGTGAAGGGTAGATTTGCTGGATATTCTGCTCAAGGATTTGTGCACGGTAAATATGAAGGGCAAATTAGGAGAGCTTCTTATACTGCAGATAAAGCATCTTTTGGGCGAATAAGCCCTGAAGGTGAGGGAGCATATACTTCTACACAAGCGTTTGTTTTATCTGCAGATGAGGGTGTACTTATGGGTTATGTAAATGCTTCTTTTAGAAAATTGCAGAGGGCGTTAAGGAGAATGGAGCGGGCTACTTAATTAAGGGGGTAATAGATGTGGGGGTAAAGTCTTATAAGAGAGAAACTACAGTTGAAGTTTCTTCTAAAGATTATCAGAGGAAACCTGCTTTGAATGACTTTGTTGATGTTATGGCTGAATTAGCAAGAAGTTTTGAAATAAATATAGAGCTTTTAAATTCCGATTACCCAGGTGTTATAGATTTTTATATAGAGTCTGTAGTTTATGCAGATGTGTTTGATGTGCACTTTTTTTATAAAAAAGTTGTAGGTTCTCCTGGAAATCAAGTGTGTTTTTTGGGATTTTTCCTGGATTTAGATACGGGGGATGTCTTGCTTTCAAATTGTAAGCAGAGTGATTATTTTTCCCTTTTTAATTTTTTTAAACTTCTGGAGCATTTTGATATTTATATAACTCCAGAAGTTTTAAAAAGAGAAGTAGAAAAATACAAATTTCATCAAACTAACTTAAAACAGTTTGTTTATAATTTACAGGTAGCACATGCAGAGGCATCACCTGGGGGTGCAGGGGGTTCTTATACTTCTAGATATCTTACTTTGACAGGAGATGCTTCCCTAGAAGGTAAGGATGAAACAGGTATTTCTGAAAAGATACGTTCTTTTTTTAATAAGATGCTTAATTGTTTTTCTGGATTTGAATTTCGTGAATTTATGTCAGTAGAGGATCTCCCTTCTTTAATTCCTGAAGAAGGTACTAAGAGTTTGATATTTAATATGATTCCTTTTGCTAAAGGGGTAAAGAAGTTAATGTCTGGGGATGTTTATTCTTTAATAGAAGAAGATTTTAGTTATCGTGCAACTTCAGGAGGGCATTTTACTACTATTTTACAAGCCGCTGTGGGTATGAAAGAGGGTGTTTATCAGAGATTATACGCTTTAAATCTTCAAGATGTTTTAGAAACCAGTTCTGAGGCAGATTTATATTTAGAAGAAATGTATTTGAGAGATATAGATGCTGAAGAATTAGTAGACCGGATAGGTTTGGAAGATTATGTAGATGGTCGTTTTGCAGGATACTCTGCTCAGGGGTTTGATTCTTTTGCTTTCAAAAGATATATTGATACTCCTAACTTAAGAGTTCCTTCCTCTGTCTTGCATGGAGTAGCGGATGAGCCAGGTTATGGTTTTCAAGTTAAGCCTTCAACGAGAAGAGGCCCTTTGGAGAGGTCTCTTTGGTCGGCAGAGTTACTAAACACTACTTTTAGGAAATTGCAGAGGGTATTAAGAAGGATGGAGACATTATAAAAATATAATTTTTTTAGAGAGGTTATGATTATGAAAAATAGTGTAGATTTTTCATATGCTAATGAGAAGGATATCTATAATTTATTTAGCCAGTTTCACGTCAAAAATGTTAATCTTAAAAAGAGTTTGGGGAGTGATGCTAAATATCTATTATTTGACCTGGAGTTTTCAGTAGTGTCTTATAGTAAGTATAGAGGGAAGTTGATTTCTTTTATGGGGTTGCCCTTTAATCCCAATACAGGGGAGTTTTGTATAACAGATTTTTTTAGTGGCTTTTATATACCTGTTTTTGATTATTATAAGTATCTTTCTGAAAAAGGCGTTGTATTAAATATTCCATACTTTAAATATTGTTTAGAGAGATTAAAACTTCTTGATATAGGGGTAGAAGAGTTTTTTGATAATATACTACAAAATAAATGTTTAGAGGATGATGCTCCTTTAATTAAAAAATATTTATTAAAAGATGGAACGATTAAATCTGATTTTGAGAGTGCAAAGGGTTTGTCGGATAGGACTAAATCTATTACCAATGTAATCAGAAATTTTTTCAGTTTAGAGATATTTGATTATGAAGGTGATAATACTCATATAAGGAGGTATTTTAAAAATCTAAATAGGGAAGAATTATATGTTTTGAAGGTAATGCTAACTTCTGTGTATTTATTTTCTCCAGTAATAGAATACGGTAAAGAGGGTTTTGGAATGGACATCGCAACTTTTTCTGTTTTGATACTTCCTTTTTATATATATCTACTGAAGAGTTTCAATGATGATTTAGCAAAAGCATATGTGGAGGCAGGTTCGGTTTATGACTTTTTAGAGTATCTTAATAAAGATGATGTGTTTTATGACTTTATTGAGGAAGGGAATGTGCACGGGATAAATTACCTATTGAAATTTTTAGGTATAGAGAACAGAATTACAGGAAGGGTAAAAATGTTGTTGAAGTCTAAAGAATTTGCACATTTAGTAGATAAGGCTTATAATACTTTGAATAATCTTTTTGGGACTTCTGATTTTAGTTTTAGTAGACTTGGTAAAGTAAGTAGGTTTGTTGAGAGTAGGGTAGTGGAGAAATAATGTTTATTATCGGAAGGAGGAGTTGGATTTGGCTTTAACTGGTTTTAAATATTTTACACAAAGTATTGTACAAAGGGAACTTATACAAAAAATCGGAGATGTAGACCAGCTTGTGACTGGTGATGGTGTTAACTTCAGAAATGCTTTTGTTCGTTATCTTAGGTCAGTAAGAGATTTCCCAAAGGATGCCAGATATAAAGTTGTTGCGGGTGAGGAAGAACCAAGAGACCCTGATATGGACCCTGTAATGACTACCAGTATTGATTCTTTTTATAGGAGACCATTTAATTTAATGCTTAGAAGGAGAAGTCTTGTTAAGATGCGTAGGTTTATAAGGGCTTGTCAACGGTTTGCTAGAGATTATAGAGACCAGGGTGATACTGATGATGAGAGGGATGGAAATACTAGAAGAGTACGGTTTTTGGGTATGGTTATTGTAGTATATATTATTGTTATGAAAAATTTATTTTTTATACCCGTGCTTGCTTATCAGGGAGGGGCACTTTCAGAAGAGAAAGTTGCTCAAGGTGCTGGACTTGCCGATATAGGTATAGATAGAAGGATGTTAGCTAGAGTTTTTCCTTTGGTTCGTATAGTAAGATTGTTGCAGAAAGAGGGTCCTGAGCATGTTTTACAATTGGATATTACTGATGAGGACCTCACGTATGTATCTGTTATGTTGCGAAGAATCATGACTTCGGAGGTGGTATAAATGGTAAATTATATAGAAGAATACTTACCATTTTTAGATAAATCTCCTTTTATGAAGGAAAGAACAGAGACCGTAGAAACTAAAGATTTTTTTCTTCCCTTTAATTTTAAGGAGAACATAAATGATACTTTTTCTGTAGGAGAAGAAGGAAAGAAGTTTCTTGCTGACCAGAATTTGGTTGTCTATAAGGTAGAGCCTTTGGGGATTTATATTTTAGAGGAGCCTTTGAATTTAGTCAGGTGGTATCAAGAGAATTTTGAAACTATGGTTTGTCAGGTGCATTATATAGATTATAATAAGGTAGCCAGATTTATAGAATTGAGAGAGGCAGAAAAGGGTGTTTTAAGGGCAGTATATTTAGAAGGTAATGGGGAATTGGAATACTCTGTAAAGACATTTAAATTTATTGAGACTGCAATGCAAAATAAAAGGTATATTGAAGACGATATTGACCTCGAAGAGGGAATTTTTGAAAGTGTTAATCTTACTAAGGATAAGGTACAGAGTTTGATGGAAAGAGCAAATTCGATAAATGAAGTTATTGATTTTGATGAGTGGGGAGGTACCCCTGAAGTAGAAACTGACCCTTATGAGAACCCGATTTCATTGCGGATAAAAACTTATCTTATGTCCAGCGATGTTACTGAGAGGATACCTGTTCTGGTAGGACCTACTGCAGTAGCTAAAAGTGCTATGATTCAAGATGTAGCATCTACTTTGGAAAGAAATGGTTATGGGTTTAGAGTTCTTGACCTTCGGGTTGCTTTTATGACCAGATTGGATATGTTAGGTCTTACAGAAACTAAGGACGACCCAGATGGAAACAAGGTTTCTTATAACGCTCTAATGGTGGAATTAGTAGAATGCACAGATGCTTTTATAAATTACGCAAGGTCTTCTGTAGGGGTTTTAGAAGATAGAATTGCAGAAATAGAGCAGGGAGATGAAGGTGCTGAACCTGGTGTATTAGGGGAATTGAAAAAAATGTTGGTTAATTTCAAGGAAAAATCTAAAAACCCTGTTTTATTTTTAGATGAGATGACTCGTGCGGAAAGGACCATTCAGGATGCTTTTACTAAAATTTTAAATGAAAAAGAATTTCATAATTATCCTATGACTATAAGTCGTATTGTAGGTGCTACAAATATCCCATTAGGTATCCCAGAAGAGGATAAAAGAGATTTACGAACTTTATATGTTACTTCTAATCTTAACGATATAGCTTCTGCCGATAGGATAGAACCTCTTGAGGTTTATCCGAGTGCTGTTTATGAACGTTGGAAAGAGTGGGGTAAAAGAGAAGATGCTGAAGGAGTACCGAATTTAGACCCTATAATTACTCAATTTATAGAGGCTGATGAAGACCGTGCTTATAATTTTGATGTGGTTCTAGAAAAGTTTAGAAGGGAAGAACGGGAAAATAACAATTATGATACTGATATTTTATTTACTACTCCTTTCCCAAATTATAGAACCTGGCATATGGTATCCGATTATGTTAGGAGAATTCAGGAAAGAGGTAGACCTGCTTTAGATACTACTATTACAGGTCTGATTGGGGAAAAATTTGGAGAAGCATTTCTTAAATATCTACAAGAAACTACTGATATTGAGGTAAAAAGGTCTTCTCCTGACGATGTGATGGATAATATAGTAGAAGACGGGTTGGTTAATAATCACCCTGTTATGTTACTGGGGCCAAGTAGTATTGGTAAAACTTATCGGGTAAAAAAATACGCAGAAGAAATGGGTATCCCTAAAGATGATGTAATAGATGTAAATTTAGCTCAAGCAGATAGAGTGGATGTTATGGGAGGTCCTGCAAAGGTTCCTATATCTTCTTATATTGGAGGTATTGGTTCGGATAATCCTGATGCCCCTATTCATTCTGACCCTGCAATGGCTAAATTGAATGGGATGATAGGAGAGTTTAATTTACCAGAACAAACAACTGTTAGAGCACCGAGAGATTTCATGCAAGAGAAGGTGCGAAATGCTACTCCAGATAATCCCATTGTTTTATTTTTTGATGAGGTGAATAGGGTGCAGAACCCTGCAATGTCTACTGCAGTTTTTGAGGCAATATCTGATAACAGACTTTTTGGGGTAGAATTTGACCCTGAATCTGTTCGCATTGTTTGTGCAGGTAATATAGGGTCTGACTATAGTGTTAAAAGACTTGACCCTGCTTTTGCAGCCAGATGTGCAATACATTATCAAACTGAATATACAGAAGGAGATGCAAAGGGATTTATTGAGCATATAAAAGAGAACAATTTTAATGAGTATCTTATAGATTATCTAGAAAACAAATCTATAGATGAAGTTTTAGAGATGATATCTAAAATAGAGCAGAGAACTTTGGAAAATGCACAGCCTTCTATGAGGGCTATTTCAGACCTTAATAGGGCTTTAGAAGATAGTGAAAATAATAAGTTGTTGAAAGGGACTTTGACGATTAGCTCCCCAGATGCTATTAATAAATATCAAGAAACTGTGTTCCCTCTAGATAGCCCTGAAGTTCGTGATTTAGAAGCCCTTTATAAACTTTATAAAGAGAAGGCTGCTAATTGGTCAGGGTTAGATTCTGAAATGACATTTCAATATCCAAAAGGAGGGGAGAAAACTCCTGAGGACATTCTTAATGCTTTTTTAACTTTAGGGCAAGGGTTTTTTGAGCCTAAGGAAGGGCAAGAAGTGGCAGAAGAGGATTCTGACGAGGCTGTTAAGATAATGAAAGGTATGTTAACGCAACTTTATAGTGTTGAAACTAATATTGCTGATTTGCGAAGAGATATGTTTAAACCAATTATAGGTACTGAAGAAGCCGACGATTTTACAAGTTATTATAATTCAGTATCTGGAACGGAGGCGGTAGTTATTGAAATTCCTTGTTTGAGAGATAAGGGACTTATGCCTCTTTTCTTTGATAGATTAATAACTGGAATAGATGACCCTACTGAAATGACTACTGCAATATCCGGTGCAATTGAGGAATTTTGGGGATATTTTACAGATACTCTTTCTATAGAGCATTACAGAACTATATTAACAACCAGTATGGATTGTTTGGCTACTCCTGAAAGTCGTTCATATTTAATACAGGCTTTGATTAAGAGTGCTCCAGGAGATAATGTGATTCGTTCAGCAGAAAGTGGAGACCCTGAATTTGTTAAGAAGCTATTAGGGAAAGCAGACCATCCTGTAGATGATGAGGCTTTACAGAAGATTGCTCAAGGTAAGGAGGGAGAAGCACCTAAAAAATCTAAGTTCCTGTAGACATCTTATATAAAATATTTTTAAAAATACTCTAATTCTGTTAAAAAATAGAGATTAAATTCGTATAATACTAATAGAGGTAATTGCACATTAATTTATAGTTTGAGAAAGGAGGTTGTTCTGTGGTTGGTTTAAATATTGCTCTGGATTTTTTGAGTAACTTTGATATTGGGGAGACAGGGGTAGCCGATGTTAGGCAGGATAATGATAACTCTCTATCTTGTGAAATTTCTGAGCAGGATTTCCCTGAATTTGTATCTATGGTGAGAGAGCATCCTTATTATAGTAAATTGATTAGAAGGGTTACGGCAAATAGGTTGGAGTTGGCGGAGCGTTATAGAATTCAAGGTGTATGGGGTTATTTAAGGTATATATTTAGACCAGATGAGTATGGGGTTAGGTTTAATATTGCAGTCCTTAGTTTGGAGTATCACGACCCTTCAGGTAGGTTTTTTAGGGTTAATACTTTTGAAGTTTTAAATACTCTTAAAAATCAAGATGCTAATGAAATAGCAGGATAGGAGGGGTGAATTTGAGTGGTGTGAGAACCTTTAGAGATATTGATGACCTATTAGCAGAAGCGGATGTAAAAGTTAGTGAAGAACAAA
>PWFW01000169.1 GCA_003554225.1 Halanaerobiaceae bacterium
GAAAAAAACTCTGCAGGTGGAGGGCAGCTGGCAGTATCAGGATGATGAACTTTTCAGCGGACTGAAGGACATCTCACTTACAGGTTACGAAATCCATATGGGCCAGACAGTTATTACGGAAGATAGGGCAGTTCAACCCCTTAGCTCCCGGGGAGAAGACTCAGGAGATGTTATTTCACTTGTAAATCAGGAAGGCAATATTTTTGGTACTTACTGGCACGGCTTGTTTGAAAATAAAGCCTGGACCACCGGTTTTATCAATAACCTGCGCCGCTCACTTAACCTTGATGCTGTGGGCTCCCCGGGACTGAGCTATCAGGAGCTTAAGGAAAGGGAGTATGATAAACTGGCAGATCTCCTGGCCCGGGAACTGGACCAGGAACTGCTTTACTCCCTTGCCGGGCTTTCCAGGAGCAGTTAAAAATGCCCTTCACTCTTCTGCTATTGACGGCGGTAATTCTGGATCTTTTTCTGGGTGACCCTGAATTTCTTCCCCACCCCATAGTCATGATTGGCAGGTTGATAGAAAAACTGGAAGATTTATTAACAGGGGGAAAGAGGGGCTCCTTCTTCCAGGGAGATGTACTGCTGCTGCTGGTCATGCTGACGATCTCAGCAGTTGTTCTCTTTATATATTTTCTGCTGGAGCTTATCTGGCCTCCACTCTCTGCAGTTTTTACTATTTATCTTCTCTGGCAGGGTCTGGCAGCCAGGACTCTGGCCCGAAGCGGACTTAAAGTAGCAGAGCTCATCGAGAGGGGTGAGATAGCAGAGGCCCGGAAAAAAATTTCCGGATTGATCACCCGGGATGTATCCCAAATGGGAGAGCAGGATATCTGCCGGGCTGCTGTGGAAACAATAAGTGAAAACATAGTTGACGGCATAACTGCACCCCTATTCTATGCCGTGCTGGGTGGGCCGCTGGCGGGGCTTTCTATTATGCTCTATAAGGCTGTTAATACCATGGATTCTATGATAGGTTATCGTAATCAGCAGTACCGGGATTTTGGCCGGGCTGCTGCCAGATTTGATGATCTACTAAACTGGCTGCCGGCCCGGCTTACCGCTCTGATAATTGTTCTAATCAGCCCTCTGACTGGAGGGAGCCTGAGGCAGAGCTGGAGAATTTTGCAGAGAGATGCCGGGAAATCATCCAGCCCCAACTCCGGTTATCCCGAAGCTGCTGCAGCCGGAGCTCTGCAGGTCAGACTGGGTGGTCCGGATTATTATTTTGGCCAGCTGGTGAAAAATCCTCAAATTGGCGAGAAGATCAGAGATAACAATCCAAAAACTATCAGGCTGGCTGTCAGATTGCTCTATCTCAGTCAGGCTGTCTTTATTTTCTTTCTATATTTAGCAGTATTTTTACTAAGACTGACCGGGGTGATTGGTTGATGAAACCTGCTCATGGTGGGAATATCTATGATTTTGCAGAAGAACTGCTGGATTTTTCCAGCAACATCAATCCTCTGGGGCCCCCTTCCGAGGTGGAGGAACTGCTGAGGGAATCTTCAGCTTTAATAGAGAAATATCCCGATATTAAATACCGGAAGTTAAGAGAAAGGCTGGCCGACTGGGAAGGAGTTAACCCCGAACAGATTCTGGTGGGAAATGGGGCTGGAGAGCTGATATATCTGCTGGCAGAACTATTCCGGGATAAAAAAGCTGTCATTCCGGTGCCAACTTTTTCTGAGTATCAGGCAGCTTTAAAGAGCCGGGACTGTCAGGTGAAGTTCATTCAGCGCAGAGAGGAAGATGATTTTCAACTGCCGCTGAGTCGGCTCAGGCAGGAAATCAATAAAGAAAATGCTGCTGGAACTTTCCTCTGCCGGCCTAATAATCCCGATGGCAGCCTGCTAACCCGCAGCAGACTAAAACCTCTGCTCGCGGAAACTGAGTATTTGATCAGCGATGAATCCTTCTGGGAGTATCTGGGTGAAAACAACCGGGAAAGTCTGCTGCCCTTTCTTGCTGAGTATCCGGGACTTATTATACTTCGCTCTCTGACAAAATTTTATGCCCTGCCAGGACTGAGACTGGGCTATGTGATTGCCTCCCGCCAGTTGATAGAAAAAATTTCTGCTTTTCAGCCTCCCTGGCCGGTAAATGCTCTGGCTGCAGCAGCAGGCAGCTTGATCCCTGACTGCAGTGATTATCGCAGAAAGAGCCTCAAGGAATTCAGAGAGGCCAGCAGAATTTTTCGAAAAAAACTTAAAGAAATTCCAGGAATAAAGGTTTATCCCGGTCGGGCCAACTTTTTTCTCTGCCGACTCTCCGCTAATTGTGGAGAAGTTCATCTTTTGAAGGAGAGGCTAATCAACCAGGGTTTATTAATCAGAAATTGTTCCAGTTTTACCGGGCTTAATAATCAGTATTTTAGAGTTGCTGTCAGGAAAGAGCAGGAAAATGAACAATTACTGACAGCTTTAAAAGCAATTCTGAAAGCCATATCGGGGGAGAGAAAAAGTGAGTAGCTGCTATATCTTGAGGATGCCGGCTTCCTGCGGTGAGCTTTTTCAGGGCAGGATACTGGGCAAGGAGAAGTTGATATCCTATCCCGTTAATCTTTATAACTATCTGACTCTGGAAAAGAGAAGGGGAAAAACTGGCAATATCAAAAAAGAAAATCATTTTTATAATTTACCGGATAAGATGCTATCCTTAATCAAGAGGGCGGCCTGTGACCTGGGGGTTACCACTTCACTGCTGGCAGAATACAGCTGGCAGCACCGGCAGTTGATACCAGCTGGTAAAGGTCTGGCCAGCAGCACCGCAGATTTAATGTTAGCTCTTACAGCTCTAAGCCTCATCAGCCGACAAATGCTGTCCTATCAGGATATACTTGACTATCTGACGGCTATTGAGCCTACTGACAGCATTATTTTTCCGGAACTGACCCTGCTTGAGCAGAATAATGGCAGTTACTGGCAGCAGATCGGTCAACCAGAGGGTAAAGTAAGGGTTTTTGCTCTGGCTCAACGAGGTTTCTGTGATACTCTAAATCACAGAAAACTTCGAAATAAAATACCTGATGTAACAGAATCCTGGCAGCTTTTTCAGCAGGGAGTAGAGGAGCAGGACTGGCGTTTAATCGGAAAAGCAGCAACTTTCAGCGCTCGGGCCTGGCAGCAGCATCTGTACTATCCCGGGCTTGAAAAAATTATTATTTTAGCTGAAAAGAAGGGCTGTCTGGGAGTTAACATTGCTCACAGCGGGAATGTCCTGGGAATTTTATACCGGCCTAAGAGAGTAAGTATTGATAACTTAAAATCGATATTCCATAAACCTGAATTTAATAATTGCTATCCAGTTAGCTGGGAGTTTGAGCTTGTTAAAGGCGGAGCTGAGATTTTCCATGATAGCCGTCAGAAATTTGAAAAAATAATTCTGCCAAGACCTGGCCTGATAACCCACTGACTTAAGCTCAAATTTCAGATTACCTGATTTGTTAGGAAGCTGTTATTATGATTGGAACTTTTAAGTTAAAGAAGGTTTTGCTGTCAGGCAATATATTTTTGGAATATTACTAAATCTGGCTGTTTCTCTTGACAAAAAGCAAAATAGTATGTACAATTATGATACGAATAAATATATTATTTGATAGCAAATTTTTTTAAATTATAATTTTATTTCAATATTGATTTAATTCAAAAGAAACACTGCGATTGATTGCCGGAGCAATAATTTCAGTGTTTTTTTGTGTGTTTATATAATTGTTTTGCAAAACATAAAATTTTGAAAACTAAAGAAGCATATTATTTAAGTAAGAAAGGAGGGATTTATTAAAATTATTCTGCTGCAATTTTTTGGTCATACTTAATGATTGCAAGCCAGACATTTGCTAACTTGATCCTTAAAGGCAAAATCACACTTTTTAATTATTTAGAACCAAGATGATTAAATACCAGGAATAAGAGACTTATTCAGGGATTAGGTTAAATGACTTTTTACAAAAGGTAAAATTAAATTATCAAAAAACAAAGGGGAGTGAGCAATTTGTCTAACTGGTCAAATTTTAAAAAAATAGCTGCTTTATCTCTGGTTTTTGCTCTGGTAATGGGCTTTGGCCTGACCGGAGAGTTAGCAGCTGAAGAAGATGTTCCCTATGGTGGTTATCTGGACGCAATTGTTGGCATTGAAGAGGCCGATTCTGCAGCAGCGGTAACCAGGATGGAAGCAGGGGAAATTCACATTCATGCTGAAACCCTGACAGATCCTGACCTGCTGGAAAGAGTCCAGGATGATGAATCAATTCAGTATGTAGAAAACTTCGGTTCCTATGGTGAGCTGACGATTAATCCGGCCGGAACACCGGAAGAGCCCTATTTTGAAGAAACGGGGGAACTTAATCCCTTTGCAGTACCGCGGATGCGGGAAGCCTTAAACTGGCTGGTCGATAGAGATTATATCGCAGATGAACTCTATGGTGGACTGGCAGCTCCAAAATACACCCTGTTAGGGACTGCCTTTACCGACTATGCCCGTCATATAGAAACTGTTCGGGAGATTGAGGTAGAATATTCTCATAATCCTGAAAAAGCCGCCGAAATTATTGAAGAAGAAATGCTGGCTCTAGGAGCCGAAATGGATGATGGTCTCTGGCATTACGATGGAGAGCCGGTAGAGGTAGGTACTTTGATCAGAATTGAAGATGAGAGGCACGATGTGGGAGACTATGTCTCTGACCTGCTGGAAGATCAGGGTTTTGTTGTAACCCGCAATTATGTTACCGCCGCTGAAGCTTCTCCTATCTGGATGACCGGCAATCCTCACGCTGGAGAATGGAGCATATATACCGGAGGCTGGATTTCTACAGTTGTTTCCCGGGATGAAGGGCCTGACTTTGACTTTTTCTTTACTGAAAGAGGTCTGGGAACCCCGCTTTATATGGAATATGCTCCTCCAGAAGAGGCAGATGAAGTCTATCACAGGCTGGCTATTAGAGACTTTGAAGATATGGATGAAAGAGCTGCTTTATTTGAAGAGGCTCTCTGGTACTCATCAGAAAATGCCAAGCGGATCTGGACAGATGACTCTCTTTCCTTCAGCCCCCACAGAGAAGAAATAACACTGGCTCATGACTTTGCCGGAGGAATCTCCGGTTCCTGGCTCTGGGGACATACCGTTAGATATGAAGATGAAATTGGGGGAGAGATTACAGTCAGCATGCCCTCCATCCTTTCTGAGCCCTGGAACCCCACTCACGGGAGTAACTGGATTTTTGATATGATGTTTATCAGAGCAACTTCAGAAGCAGGCTACATGTTTGATCCCTATACAGGCCTGCACTATCCCAATCAGTTCGAGTCTGCCGAGGTTTATATCAGAGAAGGTCTGCCGGTAGATCAGACCCTGGACTGGGTGGAGCTGGAATTTGTAGCAGAAGAAGAAAACACCGTGCCGGAAGATGCCTGGTATGACTGGGATGCTGAAGCTCAAGAATTCACCACAGTCGGTGAAGAATTTGATGAGCTGCCAACCGCCAATCGCCGGGTAGTAACCACCTATCCTGAAGATCACGGCATAACCTGGCATGATGGCAGTGAGTTCTCTCTAGCGGATATGGTCTGGTTTTTAATTCTTGATTTAGATCGTGCTCAGGAAGAGAGTGAAATCTTTGATTCCGCTACAGTACCTGATTATGAAAGCTTCATGGATACCTTTAAAGGAGTAAGAATTCTTGATGATGATCCAATAACGATTGAATGGTATTCCGATCTCTATTATCTTGATGCTGAGATGTATATTCCTTCACTCTTCCCACTCTGGGATCAGGGCTCAGGCGCCTGGCATAATATGGCAGTGGCTTTCCAGGCAGAAGCATCAGGTAATGTAGCTCATACCGCCGATAAGGCCGATGCTGAAGACATTGAATGGGCTAATTATATAGGCGGCCCCAGCCTGGAATATCTGGAAGAAGAACTGGAGTGGATGACTGAAGAAAATTATATTCCCTATGAAAACACTCTGGGTGAATTTATCAGCGAAGAGGAAGCCCAGCAGAGATATGAAAATCTCAATTACTGGTTTGAAGAGCAGAATCATTTCTGGCTCGGCACCGGCCCCTATCATTTAGATGTAGTCCACCCGGTAGAGGGAATAGTTGAGATGGCAAGATTTGAAGATTACAATCACCCCGCTGACCGCTGGGAAATTTTTGCAGACCCCATCATCCCAGAGATTGGAGTTAGCGGACCTGGATCTATCTTTGTTGGTGATGCGGAAATCTTTGATGTGGAAATAGAATTTGAAGGCGAGGCCTTTGCCAGTGAGAATATCCTGGAGACTTCCTATCTGCTCTTTGACCATAATAATAATTTAGTGGCTTCTGGAGAACTTTCAGAGGTAGAAGAGGGTCACTGGCAGGTAGAACTGGAGGAAGAAGAGACTGCTGCCTTAACTACCGGTCCCAGCCGGCTGGAGGTAATAGTAAGCCCCTTGACAGTAGCTTCTCCTTCAATTCAGACCTTCGAATTTGTGGCAATTGAACAATAAAGAAAAGAATCAATAGATTAACCAAAATAGTATGATAAAAGTTCAATCTCCGCCGGACTATACTGTCCGGCGGATTTTTTTCATTCACCTGTTAAATTAATAAAATTATCTGCATAAATATGAAAAAGAATAAATATACATTTATTTTTTCAAGAAAAAAGGAAAACGATGGTGCTATGTAGAATAGATATAATACAGCAGGATTATTATTAAAAACTTCTAATCATTCTTATGACAGATATTACAGCCGGTTTATTTTTTTGTAAATATTAATTAAATAAATTTAATATTTTAAGTGAAAGTAATTAATAATAATAATCCTGTTTTATGATTTTATAATTATTCGGTTGAATTATTAAAAAAAGGAGGTGAGCAGCAAATCTGAACTTTAACTACTCTCAGGGGAGGATTGATAGAGGTAATCAAAAAAACAGGGGGAGTGAAAACTTCCTGAAGTAGTGGGTTTTGAGAAGTGTAAAATATTGAGCAGCATACCATGAAAAGGGGTGCACAAATTGCAAAAAAGAATATTAATCGGTTTGCTGGTTTTTATCTTTGTCATGGGTGTCAGTATTGCAGTTTCCGCAGATGATGTTCCCTACGGAGGCTGGCTGGATAGAATAGTTGCCGAGGAGGAAGCTTCTACTGCTGCAGGTGTTACCAAGCTGGGGACAGGTGACCTCGGGGTTTATGCTGATACCATTACTGAGGTCGATATCTATGAGATGATACTGGATAATCCGGAAATACTATATGCGGAATCTTTTGGCTCCTATAATGAACTTTCCTTTAATCCGGCCGGCCCTGTTTTCGAAGAAACCGGCAAACTGAATCCCTTCGCCGTTGCCCGGGTTAGAGAAGCCATGAACTGGCTGATTGACCGGGAATATATGGCCAATGAAATCTTTGGTGGAATGGCCGTTCCCCGGCTTTTCCCCATAACTTCTGCTTTTCCTGACTACGCTGCTATGGTAGAGAAGGTTAGAGAGCTGGAGGTAGCTTACAGCCACAATCCTGATCTGGCTGAAGAGGTCATTACCGAGGAAATGCTGGCCCTGGAGGCTGAGATGGTTGATGGTGTCTGGCATTTTGAGGGAGAACCGGTGGTTATAAATATTCTGATCAGAAGCGAGGATGAGAGAACAGAGGTCGGTGATTATGTCGGCACCCTGTTAGAGGGTATTGGCTTTGAGGTCGAGCGCCGCTATGCCACAGCAGCAGAGGCTTCTCCTATCTGGATGACCGGTAATCCCGAGGCCGGACGTTTTCATATCTATACCGGCGGCTGGATCACCACTGTGGTAGATCGGGACCAATCCGCCAACTGGGATTTCTTTTATACTCCCAGAGGACTGGGCACACCACTCTGGCAGGCCTACGAACCATCGGAAGAATTTGATACAGCAGCTGAGAGACTGGCCCAGCGAGACTTTTCCACCATGGAAGAGCGGGCAGAATTGATGGCTCTCAATATGGAGCTGGGTCTCCAGGACAGCGTTAGAGTTTGGCTGGTAGATCGCCTGGCGGTAAACCCCTACAGGTATGATGTTGAGCTGACAGCTGACCTGGCCGGGGGAATCTCCGGTTCCTGGTTATGGGCGCGTACCATCAGGAATGTTGGCGAAGTTGGTGGTCAGGTTAATGTGGGCCTGCCCAGCGTTATGCCCGAACCCTGGAACCCCATGGATGGCAGCAACTGGGTTTTTGATATGATGCTGATCAGGGCAACAGCTGATATGGGTTATATGTGGGACCCCTATACCGGCCTGCATCATCCCAATATCTTTGAAAGTGCTAAAGTTGTTATTGAAGAGGGTCTGCCTGTTGACAAAACTCTAGACTGGGTGGAACTGGAATTCATTGAAGGAGGAACCGAGGTTCCCGAGGATGCCTGGGCTGACTGGGATCCCGTCGAGCAGAGATTTATAACTGTAGGTGAAAAGTATCCCGAAGGCGTAACTGCCCGAAGAGCAGTTACCACCTTTTATCCAGAAAACATTCAGCAGGATTTAAGGTGGCATGACGGCAGCAATTTCTCTGTGGCAGATCTGGTCTGGGCGCATATAATGTCCTTTGACCGGGCTTTTGAGGAGAGTGATTTCTTTGATGAGGCTCAGGTTCCCCCTTATGAATCCCTGATGGATACCTATAGAGGGGTGAGAATAATTGATCAGGATCCGATCACAGTAGAATATTACTCCAATCTTTTCTATCTGGATGCTGAATGGTATATTCCTTCTCTCTTTCCCTATTTCGCTCAGGGGCCGGGCGCCTGGCATAATATGGCAATTGGCTATCTGGCAGAAGTAAATGAAGAGGTTGCCGCTTCTTCCAGTAAAGCTGATGCTTTAGAAGTAGAACACCTCAATATGATCGGTGGCCCCAGTCTGGATATTCTGGAAAATTACCTTCAGGTGGCCATGGATGAGGCTTTCATTCCCTATGAAAATACTCTGGGAGAATTCATTTCCGAAGAAGAGGCTATGGAAAGATATCAAAATCTCTATGACTGGTATCAGGATAAAGGCCATTTCTGGATAGGAACCGGTCCCTATTATCTGGATGCTGCCTATCCGGTGGAGGGTATTGTAGAGCTTGCTGTTAATGAAGATTATCCCTTCCGGGCTGACCGCTGGGATATGTTTGTAGAGCCTATGGTTCCTGAAGTTGGTGTAACTGGCCCTGGTGCAGTGAGAATGGGCAGCGATCTGACACTAGACATTTCGATATTCTTTGACGATGAGCCCTATCTTTCTGAGGATCTTGATACTGTCAGTGTTCTAGTTTTCGATGAAAGGGACAGATTAATTGATACAGTTACTGCAGAAATGATTGAAGAGGGTCACTGGAGAGCAGAAATTAGCGGAGAGATAACTTCTCGACTTTCCTTTGGTTCCTCTACCTTTGAAGCTGTAGTAACTTCCCGCCTGGTAGCTCTGCCGGTAATGGAAGCACTTTCAATTGTAACCTTTGAATAGCAGGGAAAAAGAGGAGATTAATGAATCAGATCTAAGGACAACATGCCAGAGTTAAGCGGCTTTTTACAGGGGAAGTCGCGGAGAAAGTTCTTTGCTCCGCGACTTCTTATTGCAAAAATGTTTAGGAGGTGCCTTGATGGATCAGCAATTCAATGTTCCGGATGTAGAAACACAGGAACCTGATGTGGAAAGAGAGGGTGACTCAGGAAGTAATCTCAAGCGGATAGCCAAATATTTTGGCTTCCGTCTGATAGCTCTCTTTATCACAGTGGTAGTAGCTATTTATCTTTTAATTTTGATTGCCAATATGGGCGGAGCGGTTGACAATATTAGAATGGGACAGATTCGAGAGAATGTAGGTATGCAGATGATGGCAATGTCCAGCGAGATGGCCGACTGGCCGTCAGAAAGAAGGCGGGAATATGAAGAGCAGCTGGTAGAGCAGGAGAGACGCCGGCTGGGTTTAGATCAGCCATTCATTTTAAGAAGTGTTTATTATTTAAGAGATGCCATAACCCTTGATCTGGGTCGGGCTGAACAGATGACCAGTGATGCCGGCTCCCGCAGGGTGCAGTTAATTATTTTAGAACGCCTGCCTCCCACCCTGATGTTAATGATGAGTTATTTTTTGATTATGTTTTTTGTGGCCTTATTCGGTGCTTTATTCCTATCGCGCAGGTACGGGAGCAAACTGGATAAACTGGTGGTGGTGCTGGCACCCAGTTCAGCGGCTCCGGGATGGTTTTATGGAATATTTTTAATATTAATTTTTGCTGCGGTGCTGGGCTGGCTGCCCTTTGGCGGCATGGTTGCCGCTCCACCTCCCCGGGAGACCCACCTCTATGCCTTAAGTGTACTGCGGCATTTAATACTTCCGGTTACCGCCCTGATTATGGGAGGCTTTTTCCTGACCATCTACAACTGGAGAACTTTCTTTTTAATTTACTCCAGTGAAGATTATGTTGAGATGGCCAAAGCCAAAGGGCTTTCCAACCGGGCTATTGAGAGAAAATATATTTTAAGGCCAACCCTGCCCCCCATTATTACAAGCTTTGCTCTGGGCATGATTGTCATGTGGATGGGGGCGATTATTCTGGAGCAGGTCTTCAACTGGCCGGGATTGGGCCGCATGTTATATGAGGCCATCGGTCTCTTCGATGTGCCGATTATTGTTGGTGGTCAGGTGATATATGCCTATCTCTTAGCGGCAACTGTCTTTGTGCTTGATATTCTATATGCCTTGCTGGATCCCAGAGTTAAAATGGGTGCCGGTGCAGGAGGTAATAAACAATGATGGAAAGATTGAAAAAAAGGTTAAGACAGCTAAAACAGTATCCCTCTGTAATTATTGGCTTAACATTGATTACAATCTTGATTATCACAGCAATTATTGCTGTAATAGTTATACCCTATGAAGAAGC
>PWFW01000076.1 GCA_003554225.1 Halanaerobiaceae bacterium
ATTTTACATATTATTACATAAAATAAACTATTTGTGCAGTGATTTATCTATCTTTAAGTTCTTTCAGTAACTATTTGTTTACTTTTTATCCATAAAAACCACTCAAGCCCATTTACTCCAAGCTGAAGACAAAATGACAGAATAACACTGACATTTATTTAAAACAAACCCAGATTGGAAGTATGTTTGAAAAGCCCCGGGAGAAGAGGTGAGATATATCTTGGATAGAGATAAACCTGCTGGAAACAAACCTGCTCCCTGGAAATTTCTTTTTGGTACAGTTGTCTGGACCTGGCTCTTTTTATCATTAACATTTTTAACCGGGCAGAATTATCTTCAATTTCCCACCGTGCTTTTATCAATAACAGCAGGTTTGGGGCCCCTTTTTATATCAGTAATTTTAATTAAACTGGGTTACTGGGATCAAAAATTAGATAAGACTCCTTTGAAGTTTCTTGCCAGGGTTTTAAGTCCACTAAACTTAAAAATCAACTGGTATTTTAATGTGATTATGCTTGTATTAATTTTAAGGCTTGGCCCTGTTATATTTAATACACTTTTTTTGGAATCAGGGAAAATATTTAATCCTGGACCTATAATATTTATTCTTATTGGTATAATTTTCGGAGGACTGGAGGAAATAGGCTGGAGGGCTTATGCTTTAGAAGGTTTACAGAGGCAGTTACCTGTAATTATAGCCAGCTTGATCATAGGGATTTTTTGGGCACTCTGGCATTTACCTTTATTTTTTATGGAAGGTACCTATCAGGCTCAACTTGGAGTAGGAACATTGTCTTTCTGGGCCTTTCATATTGGCATAATAGTAGGTTCACCGATTTATGCCTGGCTTTATAACAAATGCGGTAGAGTAGCATTTGTTGTAGTTCTATATCATGCTCTGGGCAACTTAGGAGGCGAATTATTTGCCGATGCTCCTGCATGTATCAGTATAGGGCTGGAGATGATTGTTGCCCTAATATTGATAGCTTCCTCCTGGGAATTGATGAAGAATGAAGTCAGATAAGATAAAGACATTTGTTAATCCATGACTCTACTACCTGGAGAAATTCTTCTTTCCTTGATTTGATTATCTGGTTGAGGAAAACCTGCAGAAAATTCAAAAACCATTACTAGATTCTTCTGATAACTGTTTTGCTATAATAAATATTTCCATGTTGTACTGGTCTAATAAATCTAATAGCAAATTAATAGAAAATTTAATTTTTTCAGGCAATCAATAATCTGGTTTACGTGCTAGAACCTTTGTGTGTCCTGTCTCTCTAATTCGAATTTTCTGTTAACTACTCCTCTCTGTTTCTGAAAGCCCCAGAAATGAAAATATATCATACCAAAATTCTCCCATCAATCCATAAATCCATCAATCCATCCCTCCACACACCTCCTAACCTCCTAACCCCCTAACCCCCTAAACCCCCTAAACCCCTAAACCCCTTAAACCACCTAAACCCCTCAAACCCATAAACACAATCCCCCCACACACAACCAACCACTCACCCCCTTCACCCCCACCACACCCACCCACTCAAATTCCCTCCACCCATACAGAACCAACCAACCAACCAACCAACCAACCAACCAACCAACCAACCAACCAACCAACCAACCCTTCTAACTGCCCTCTAAAAGATCCAAAAAATCCACTTGACAAACCACCCCTCTACCTATATACTTATATATATAACCAGAAAGCAGGCCTTAGCAAACAGGCCCGGCACCAAAAAACTTCTATATCAACAAAAACAAAGAGGAGGAAAAGATCTTGAGTTCCAGTACTGACAGGGCAATACAAATCGAGGGACTTATGAAATCTTACGGTTCTTTAAAAGCAGTCGACAGAATTTCATTTTACGTCAAAAAGGGTCAGATTTTTACCCTTCTGGGTCCAAACGGAGCCGGCAAGACCACCACAGTTGAAATTCTTGAAGGCCTGAAAGAGGCAGATGCCGGCCGGATAGAGTTTTTTGGCAGGAAGGTTGACAGAATAGCCGGTAAGGAGAAAGAAGATATAGGTGTTCTCCTCCAGAAAAACTCCTATATTGAAAAGGTCAAAGTGAAAGAGATGATTAAGATGTTCAGCTCATTCTATAAAAAATCACTGCCGGTCCATGAAATTCTCGAAAAGGTCGCTCTCAAAGACAAAGAAAACTCCTATGTAGAAAATCTTTCCGGAGGTCAGCAGCAGAGGCTCTCGATCGGCCTGGCCCTGATAAATGACCCCAAAATTCTTTATCTTGATGAGCCAACCACCGGGCTTGACCCCCAGGCCCGCCGAAATCTTTGGGATTTAATTGAGGCTCTTAAAAGCGACGGCAAGACTATCTTTTTAACAACTCATTACATGGATGAAGCAGAAAAACTTTCAGATTACGTCTATATCATGGATCAGGGCAGAATAATAGCCGATGGTACTCCGGAGGAATTAATTGATAATCTGGGTCAGGAAAATGTCATCGATTTTGCCAGAAATGGTCTGGAAGATCCTGAATTTTCCCGGCTAAAGGAACTTTATCCCCGGATAAAATCTAACCCGGAAGAGATATCAGTCTATGTTCAGGATCTTTCTACTGCTCTGCCGGATCTGATTAACTGGGCTGAGACAGCAGATTTTAAACTGGATAATCTCAAAATCAGAAGGCCAAACCTGGAGGATGTCTTCCTGGAATTAACAGGAAAGGGGCTGCGTGACTGATGCTGGCCATTAAAAATATTTTTTTAAAACATCTGAGAAAGCAGCTCAGGGATAGATACTCAATCTTCTGGAATCTTGCCTTTCCTCTGGTATTATTAACTATCCTGGCTTTGATTTTTGGAGGCCAGACAGGTCAGGATATCAGCTTCGACATCAGCATAGTTATGCCAGAAACTTCTCAGGAAATATCAGCCAGTGACTTTGCCTATGCAGGCATTATTGATGAGGTAATAAATAATATTGAAGGCTCAGAGGACAGCCGCTGGTTTCAGTTTTACCAGCAAAAATCAGACCAGTCAGCCGAAGAATTTTTTTCTCAGGAAAAAAATCTCCTGGAAGCAGGAGACCGTCATCTAATTCTGAAAATACCTGAAGGCAGCCTGCCAGACCCGGGTCTGATAGCGATCTACCGGAGGCCAGGCAGCCAGCTCTCAAATATAGCTGCCGATGTGATGACCGGCATAATCAGTGAAATCAACCGGGAAATCAACATCGCAGAGGGCAATGTCAGCAGAGATCAGCTGCTAACAACCACCAGCCGCCAGATTGATATCACTGCTGCCAATGGAGCAGAGAGAAGCTTCTCTGTAACTGAATACCTGGTACCGGGCATAATACTCTTCACCTTTTTAATCTCAGGTGTTGAAATACTGGTCGGCAGAATATCATCGATGCGCTCCCGGGGAATTCTGAAAAGATACTTTGCCACCCCCTTAAAGCCGATCCAGTATTTTGCAGGTATTCTTTCCTTTATTATTGTTCTGTCTGCAGTCCAGGTTCTGTTGATCTACAGCTGGTCAAGCTTCATTTTTGATATCAGCCTCAATATATTCAATCTCAACTTTATCCTGTATATGATTTTTGCCCTGATTGTCTCAGTTTCCCTGGGTTTCATGGTCTTATCGCTGGTAAAAAGCAGAGAATCAGTCGGTGTTGTAACCAATGCCCTGACCTATCCCATGGCATTTTTAAGCGGTATTTTCTTTGAAGTATCGGGCCTGACCGGAATTCTTGGTCTAATTGTAGCCCTAAATCCAATGACCTATCTGGTAAACGGTATGAGAGATATGCTCGGCATCTACCCCAGCCCGACTTCTGAATTATTAAACCTGGCTGTTCCCCTTATCTGGATGGCTGGCTCAATAGCCATCTCATTAATGAAATTCAGCTGGAACCCCGGGAGTGAATCCTGATGATTAAACAATATCTCACTAATACAAAGATATTAAGTCTGGCCTTTCTCCGCAATAAAGAGACAGTTTTTTATGTGCTGGTTTTACCACTACTATTTATGTTAATTTTCGGTTCACTCTACAGCAATGGAGAGGGTCAGCAGCAGGCTAGAGTACTCCTGTATTTTGAGGAAACTGCAGCTGTCGACCGGACAGAAATAGAAGAGGTAATAAATGCCAATCAGAGCATGAGCTATCAGCATATCGATTCCCTTGAAGTAGGGGAGCAGCTTTTAAGAGATTATGAAGCTGAAATTCTGCTCAGAGTTAGTGAAACTGAACTGGAGTTTAGTTTTAACCCGGCAAGAATTCAGGACAATCCAGCTTTAGAGCAGCAGTCCCGGACAATTGCCAGGGAACTGGATATGAGATATTACGGTCTGGAAGAATATCTCCAGACAGAAATTATAGATGCCGGTGACCATGCCGGCACCAGCCAGTTTCTCTCGCTCTTTCCCGGACTGATAGCCCTGGGACTGGCTTCCTCAGGCTTATTTGTGATCGTTGAGCTGTTTATCTACTATCGAGAAAAAGGAGTCTTAAAACGGATGGCTGCCTCGCCATTAAATAGAAACTCCTTTACCTTTGCCCTGATTTCCAGCAGAATGCCGGCATCCCTCTTAAGCACAGCTCTGATACTGCTGGCCAGCAGGTTTATTTTCAATGTCAGCTTTACGATTAACTGGTTTTTATTTATTCCCTATATCCTGATTGGAACAGTAATAATGATGGGACTTGGAGCCCTAATAACTCTCTTTACCACAACCTCTGATAGCGGTTTTCAGGCAGCCAGCATTCTGCTGACAGTTATGATTTTCTTTTCAGGAATCTATTTTCCCATAGAGTTTCTCCCTTCATATTTCCAGCAGGTCAGCCGGTTTTTGCCCCTGACTTACCTGGCCAGAGGCTTACAGCAGATTATGGGAGTTAGCCCGCTGAACCCTGCCAGCCTGGCCGTTGAAACAGGAGGGCTCTTTATATTATCGATAGTCTTAATCTATGCAGTATCTCAAAAAAGCAGCTGGGTGGCAGAATAAATTGGTTAGTTATAAGATACAGTAATCAAAAGAAAAGAAGTGGTTAATAAGAAGATAGAGCAATCAAAAGAATAGAGCCTGTTTGCAAATTGATACAGCAATCAAGGTGGTGGAATATTTGAGCTATCAATTTAATGATAAAGATCCGATCTATATTCAGATTAAAAGAAGAATAGAAGATCAAATAGTCAATAACCAGCTTGCCGAACATGAGCAGATACCCTCAACCACAGAGATGGTGAACTACTATCAGGTCAACCATATAACAGTTTCTAAGGGTGTTAATCTCTTGGTGGATGAAGGAATTGTTTACAAGAAACGGGGTATTGGAATGTTTGTTGCTGAGGGAGCCAGAGAAAAGCTCATGAAAAGAAGAAAAGGAGAGTTTATCGCTAGATATATCAAGCCAATGTTAAAAGAAGCAGACAAGCTTAATATAAATTCTGCGGAGCTCAAGCAGATGATCAAACAGGCAAAGGAGAGTGTTAAAAATGGTTCCTGACATCAAAGCTGAAATTGTAACCATGGGAGAGCTTTTAGTTGATTTTATTCCCCATCAAAAGGACTGCCAGTTAAAGGATGTCAAAAAATTCAGCCGAGCGGCAGGTGGAGCTCCAGCCAATGTTGCTGCCGCCCTGGCAAAAATCAATATTTCCAGCGGATTTATCGGGATGGTAGGAGCCGATTCCTTTGGCGATTTTTTAATCGAGACAATGAAAGGCCGGGGAGTTGATACTACCAATATTATCAGGACAACGGAGGCGATGACCACCCTGGCTTTTGTTTCCCTGACAGCCTCTGGAGATAGGGATTTTGCCTTTTACCGCAAACCGGGCGCAGATATGCTGCTGAAAAAGGATGATATCAATCTTGAATCCTTTGTCGACAGCAAAATATTTTACTTCGGCACAATTTCATTATCAAAAAATCCCTGCCGGGAAACCACTTATTATTTGCTGGAGCAGGCCTGTAAAAATGATATCTTTGTTACCTTTGACCCCAATATCAGACTTCCTTTATGGGATAATGATCAAACAGCCTTACGAGAGCATTTCTTTAAATCATTGCCCTATGCTGATCTCTTGAAAATGAATCTTGATGAACTTCAGCTGCTCACAAATTTCACCTCCTCAAAAAACCTGTCAGATTTATTTGAAAAACCGCAGGCCTCAGATTCAGATTTATTTGAAAAACCGCAGGCCTCAGATTCAGATTTATTTGAAAAATCGACAGCATCAACTGATAGCCACCCCTGCTCTCAAGCGATTGCCCGGGCTGAAATCTGCTCACCATCACAATCACCCTCCCAGCCGACACAGCCGACTCAAACAAAACAACCACCACAACCGTCACAAACGAAACACTCAAAACAGGGGGAACAACCAGAACAGGAATCACAGCCAGATCAGTCATCACAACCAAAAAAGGCATCACAACGAGATCAGTCATCACAACCAGATCAAGCATCACAGTCAAAACAGATAACAGAGTCAGGCCAAAATGCAGGCAAATCAGCAGTCCGGTTAAACCCTGTGCTGGAAAGCTTAATTGAAGCTGCTGATAATTTGCTGGCTTCTGGTCCGGAGCATCTGATTATCACCGATGGCAGCAATGGTTCATGTCTGATCAATAACCGGGAAATCATTTATTCACCTGCCCTAGAGGTCGAAGCTCGCGACACAACCGGAGCAGGAGATGCTTTTATGGCTGGCATTTTATCACAAATATTAAATCACGTCAGAACCGATCATCTTAATACCATCGACTGGCAGGAGGTTTTAAGTAGAGCAAATATTTTTGGAGCATTAGCCAGCAAAAAATACGGTGCGATTCCCTCATTTCCGACTGAAAAGGAAGTCACCCAAGCAGCAAAATCCCACTTTAACAGTCTGTAACTGCCTGAACAACAAACTATTTTCTGAGGGCTTGCTTAAACCATAGAAAGCTCTATCTCAGTAATTAATAACTAAAAACATACTTCAAACATACTTCAAACATACTTCGAAATATTTACGGCATTTCAAATTCAGGCAGGAAAATTGCACTTTATGAAGAATAATGTAAATATGGTGAGATAAAATGAGAATAGTCAGGTGGAGCAGAGCTGTTTCTGATGATTCCTTCACCCTGACGCAGAGCGAGAGCAGGGGAAGCAGAGCAGGCAGGGCCGGTGGGGTCAGCAGAGAAAGAAACAATCAATTTTCTAAGTTTGCTGGTCCTGGTTTAACTGGCTTTAACAATTTCTGGAACATCAGAAGCAAACACAGCTTAATAAAATCAAGCAATTCGGGATGAAGGCTGAACATGGCCTCATCCCTTTATTTTTTTAACAGGCTAATTTACAAAAGGTGGGGATTTACGATGATAACAATAAACGGCAGCAAACTTGCAGTGGAGAAGGTGCTGAGCTGTGCCCGGGAAGGTGAAGAGGTCGAGCTCTCTGAAGAGGCGGTTGCCCGGATTAAAAAGTCCCGCCAGCAGGTGGAGAAATTAATAGCTGAGAATGGAGTAGTCTACGGTATTACCACCGGTTTCGGCCGCTTCAGCGATACCAGAATATCACCCCGGGAGGTGCTTAAACTACAGGAAAATTTAATCCGCAGCCATTCAGCCGGAACCGGAGATGAGATCCCGGAAGAGGTGGTTCGGGCCATGATGCTCCTGCGGTTAAATGCTTTAGCCCGGGGCTATTCAGGAATCCGCTATACCACACTAAATCTCCTGGTAGAGATGTTAAATCACGGCATTCATCCTGCGATTCCTTCCCAGGGCTCGGTGGGAGCCAGCGGTGACCTGGTACCCCTGGCCCATATGTCGCTGGTTATGATAGGAGAGGGAGAGGCAGTTGTTCGGGGAGAAAGAATGCCGGGACTTCAGGCCTTAAAAAAATTCAATCTCAAACCGGTAAAACTACAGGGTAAGGAAGGTCTGGCCCTGATCAATGGAACCCAGATGATGTCAGCCTACGGCAGCCTGGCCCTGGCAGATGCCCTGAAACTGGCAGGTCAGGCCGATATAGCTCTGGCTCTGACCCTGGAAAGTCTGCGGGGGCTGCTGGCTCCCTTTAACAGTCTGGTCCATCAGGTTCGGCCTCATCCCGGTCAGCAGCAGGTGGCTGATAATATCAGAAAGCTGGTAGCCGGAAGCTCTCTGGTCAGAGAAAAGAGAGATGATCGGGTCCAGGATCCTTACACCCTGCGCTGCGCTCCTCAGGTTCATGGGGCCAGCCGGGACAGCATTGCCCATGTCCGCGAGATCCTGGAGCGGGAGATAAATTCCGCCACCGATAATCCCCTGCTTTTTGCTGAAGAAAACCAGGTTATCTCCGGCGGCAATTTCCACGGCCAGCCTCTGGCCCTGGGACTGGACTATCTGGCCCTGGCTCTTTCCGAACTGGGCAATATTTCCGAGCGTCGGGTGGCCCGCCTGGTCGATGGCAATCTCAACTTTGGTCTGCCGATGTTCCTCACCGAGCACGGAGGCCTCAATTCCGGTCAGATGATCGTCCAGTATACCGCAGCCTCTCTGGTCAGCGAAAATAAGGTGCTCTCAGGTCCGGCCAGCATTGATTCTATCACGACCTCTGCCAACCAGGAGGACCATGTCAGCATGGGCTCTATCAGCGCCCGGAAGGTTTACCAGATCATCAAAAACCTGACCAATCTTCTGGCAATCGAATTTCTCACCGCCGCTCAGGCAGCCGACATGAGAAGTGATGATCCTGTTCGGGATCTGGGTCAGGGCACCTCCCTGGCCTACAGAACAATCCGGGATAAGGTCGATTATCTTGAAGAAGACAGGATTCTGGCTGACGACATTTCAGTCCTGGCCAGCCTGGTTCGGGAAGGTGAGCTCCTGACTGAGCTCAAGGCAGCTGGAATTGAGTTAACTTAAAATTCTGCCCAAAACACTGAATATACCCGACTCAGATTCAACAGATCTGAATCGATTCGAAAATCTCAGGAGAGGAACTTTCATCATGGCAAAATCAATTTACAAAGATAAAAAATATAAGGAAAAGATCTATCAGCTCTATGACAATTTTGCTGCAGATCTTCCCGCCCCTCTGGAAGAAGGATATCTAGATACGAACTTTGGTCGGACCCATTATCTCATGCTGGGATCTCCTGACAGACCGATACTGGTACATTTTCACGGAGGAAATTCTCTCAACCCCTATGCCCTTTTACCTCTGGTAGAGCTCACAGATAAATTTCGGATTTTATCGCCAGATATTATCGGGCAGCCCGGCAAAAGTGCCGAAAACAGATTGAATCCAAAATCTCTGGATCACGGCCGCTGGGCCCGGGAATTTCTCAATCATTTTCCCGGTGAAAAATACAACTGCCTGGGAGTTTCCTATGGAGGAGGAGTATTGATGCATCTGGCGGCTGTTTCTCCTGCCAGCATCAATAAGGCTGCCTATCTGGTTCCTACAGGTTTTGTCAGAGCAAATACCTTTGACAATCTCCGTCTCTTTGGCCTGCCCCTGCTGCGCTATTATATTAAGAGATCCCAAAAAAATTTACAGTCAGTACTCCAGCCCCTGATCGGCGATGTATCATTGCTCACCGATAGAGAACTTGAGATGTTCAAGCTGATCTTTGACGGGCTAAAATTATCCACCGGCATGCCCCGTCCTGTTGAAAAAGAGGAACTGCTGGACTTTAATTCTCCCTGCCTGCTGGCTGTAGCTGAAAATGATATAATGTGCCCGGCAGACAGAGTTACCGAATTTGCCCGCTCCCGTTTATCCAGCCTGGATCGAATAATTAATTTTGAGAACAGACCCCATATGGTGACCTCTTATCATGATTCTTTAAGTCACTTTCTCACAGAACTGGACAGATTCTTTCAAATTAACAGCTGAGCTGATAATCTATTTAACAGTAGAAATAATCTTTAACATAATTATTTTGCAGTAAAAATCCTGTGACAGAAATATTTTGTATCAGAAATATTCTGCTGGATAATGCCCCTGTGATAGTTATAACCCTGATAGCTAAACCTAATAGCTAAACAGATAATTAACCCACTAAAAAAGCTTTCAATTAATCAGCGATAATAATCACTGATTACCAAGAAAATTCCTGAAATCGTTAAATAATATGCTTGTCAGTCTCCTGAAATTGTGTTACAATCATAACAGTAAGTGGCAGAGTAAACAGCTGCGCGTTGTTAGTGCACCGGGATGGGACGTTGCCCGGTGACGAAAGCTCAGGCTGCGGTGCAGCTGTTGCGTCCGCTGTCGCCAAAGAGCCTTTCTCTTTGGTGCAGGTATCTGCCATGGACCAAAGGGGAAGGAGGTGTGTTCTGTGGATAGTGACAGAACCCGCAGGATGGTTTATGCTGCATTTCTAATTGCTTTAAGCATCGTTTTTACCAGGGTTTTAAGTATCAGAATTCCCTTTATGGGAGTAGAAGGTGTTAGAATTGGTTTCGGCGGACTGCCGATAGTCTTTGCCGGAATCGCCCTGGGCCCGGTAGCCGGTGCAGTCGTGGGTGGACTTGCCGATCTGATCGGCTATTTCATCAATCCTATGGGAGCTTTTATGCCTCACTTTACCTTAAGCTCAATGCTGACCGGACTGATACCAGGCCTGATGGTCTGTTATCTCTTCAGAGGGAAGAAGACCTTTAAAATTCTGCTGATAACCATCGGGGTAACCCAGCTGATAACAGCTATCATCATGGTACCCTATTTCATGGAGACTCTTTTTGGAGTGCCCTACGCTGTTTCACTGCCGCCCCGGCTCATTTCTCAGGCCTTCATGATTCCAATCTACGCCTATCTGAGCCAGGTACTGCTGGGCTATAATCTCATCAA
>PWFW01000232.1 GCA_003554225.1 Halanaerobiaceae bacterium
CCACGATCGAAGAGGGGACAACTCTTCTCAGCCTCATACCGATCAGATTGAAAAAGCCGATCTTAACACCGGCCGCAGTGGCCGAAATCCAGAGTCCCAGAGGAATAAAATAAAAGAAAAGCACTAAAAAGATAACAACCAGGGCAATGATTAAAATAGAAAAGATATCCATTAAGTCTCACTCCTTTTGGAATAGTTAGCCAACCCGGGATTTTTTACAGCTTCAAGCTAGCTTTGAGCTGGCTTTGAGATTATAAAGATAATTTTATCAGAGAAACTTTAGTCTTTATTAACTGATTGCAAAAAATCAAAATTGTAATTGTTTCAGTTTCAGGGGTTTTCACTATCGATTTCCTTGACAATCACCCTGCTTCCTTCAACTCTGATGACCTTTAAAGGAGCATTTCGGTCAACAAAACCTCCCTCGCTGACAACATCGATTCTCTCCCCTTCAATTTCTGCAGTTCCTGCCGGGCGCAGGGGAGTGATAGCCCTCCCTTCCAGTCCGGTAAGATCCCTCTCTGAACGGGAGGAAACATAGCCCTCCTCCACCGTTTCACTCTGTTTTAAGGAGATCTTGCTCCAGAACTTGGAAGTTCCGAAGATTTTTATCAGGATCACTGTTCCTGCTACCGAAATAGCAAGCACCGCTGCGATAATTCTAAAGGCTGTCTGACTGTCAGGAAAAATGAAGAATAGACTGGCCACGATAGCTGCAATACCTCCAATTCCGGTAATTCCAAAACCGGGAATAATAAAAAGTTCGATGGCAATCAAAACCAGACCGGCCAGAAAAAGCACAACCATGCCCAGTCCGGCATAGCCCTCAACCAGATAACCGGTAAAAAAGAGCCCCAGCCCCAGGACGCCGGCCGTACCACTTACTCCAAATCCCGGAACCATAGCTTCACCAACCAGACCAATTATGCCTATGGAAAGCAGGATGATACTGACATAGGGATTGGTTATCACACCAGCTACTCTTTCCAGGCTGGTACGCTCAACCTGAAAAATATCAGCCCGGGTATAACCTATCTGCTCAATAAGTTCGGTCAGACCAGTCACCCGACCTTCGATAAAGCCCAGGTCATCAGCCTCACCAGCGCTGAGTGATAAGAGCTTACCCCGCTCGCTAACCCCCTCAATCTCAATATCGGCATCGACCATGGCCCGGGCAATATCAGGGTCCCGACCCCGGCGCTCGGCGGTGGCGGCAAATTCTGATCGGAGAGCAGAGATAAGTTTCTCCTCCAGGGGTCTGGTCTCAGCAGCTCCAATGCTGCTGCCCTCAATCATATATATTTCATCGGCACCCAGAGCAATCAAAGCTCCGGCTGACCAGGCCCGGTGGTTGATAAAGGCTACCACTGGAAGTTCATAATTTACCAGCAGATCCCTGATTTTAATCCCAGAATCCACCAGGCCGCCAAAGGTATCAATCTCAACGATCACAAGCTCTGCCCCTCCTTCCCGGGCGTCATTCAGAGCTCTAGTGAGAAAAGTGGCCATCCCGGGATCAACATTCCCATGGAGGGGAATTAAATGAACGGCGGCATTTAGCTCCTGAACCGCTGCTCTATTCGGCGGAGCGCTGCTCACAGCGGGAGCCGTAAAAGCCAGCGGCAAGAAAAACAGGAGCAGAGATAAAATTATTATCAGAATTTTATCTGCTTTTATCATCTATAACCCTCTTTCCCTACTGCCTCCAAAGCTGCAGTAATAAATATCAGATTTCAGAATAAAAACATTTCGGAATAAAATAACTACTGCTGACAGGTCTGCTAATAATTGTTTAGTCGGCATTTTAGCCAGAAATTTTATCCCACTTGAAAATTTATTATTCAGATTGTGTATTAATAATTCTCTATTTCAGCTTAAAATCCTTCTTTATCGTGCAAATACTTAACTATATTTCTTGATTTAACCAAAAACCGTACCCCTTCAGGGTACGGATATTGGATATTATTTAACTGTATTGAGGTTGTTGAAAAAGATAAACCGGCAACCGGTTTTAATAGTTATAGAGTTCCGGGAGTTGATAAATTTCTACCTCCTGGCCTGATTTCAGGGGAGGCGATCCGGCCGGGATATCAAGAAGACAGTTGCATTCCAGAGTGGATTTTAAAATCCCGGGTCGCCGCCTGCCCCGGCTTAATTTGACTACCTCCCCCCGGGAAGAAGAAACCAGCACGGCTCTTAAAAAACGGCGGGTGGGGCTGGTTTTTTTTAACTCATCAATAAAGACTGCCCGGCTTTTCTTAAGATTGAGATGATCAAGGCTGTTGATTTCTATCAGCATTGGTCGGACCAGCAGATCAAAGGCAATAACCGCAGCTGCGGGATTTCCCGATAATCCGAAGATAACTTTTTCATCAAGTTTAGCACAGAGGATGGAATTGCCGGGCTTTAAATCCAGCTTCCAGAAAAATATCTCAGCTCCCAGCTCTTCCAGAACAGAAAGAAGCAGATCTTTCTCCCCCACCGAGACCCCTCCGGTGGTTACCAGAAAATCACAACCGGGCAGGCTTTCAATTATTTTCTCCTTAATCTCAATTTTATTATCACCGGCAACCAGGCTGGCTGTTACCTCTGCTCCGCATTCCTCCAGCCGGGCAGAAATCAGATAATTATTGCTGCTATAGATCTGACCGGGCTCAAGCTGTTCTCCCGGAGCTTTCAGTTCACTGCCGGTTGTGATTAACGCCACCTTCGGCAGCGGTCTGACATCTACCCTTTCCAGCCCCATGCTGGCCAGCACACTCAGCTGGGGAGAACGGAGCAGGGTACCGCGGGAGCAGAGAAGCTCACCCTTTTTTATATCCTCTCCCGCAGGAGCATAATTCTGACCGGGGTTCAGCTCCTGAAAAATTTTAACTTTATCATTCTCCCGGTCAGTTTTCTCCTGCCCGATGACACAGTCAGCTCCTTCCGGAATGGGAGCACCGGTCATAATCCGGGCAGCCTCTCCGGTATTAATCTGCCTCTCTGCTCGATCCCCGGCAAAAATCTGGCTGACTATCTTTAGCTTCAAAGGATTATCTCTTGAGGCTCCCAGGGTATCCTCTGCTCTGAGAGCATAGCCATCCAGCAATGAACAGGCAAAGGGCGGTTGATTGATAGTAGCAGAAATACTTTCCGCCAGAGCTCTTCCCGAAGCCTCTGCCAGCAGAACCTTTTCAGGTGGCAGATCCGGCAGGTTATTCCTGATTATCTCTTTTGCCACTTCCAGCGGTATTCTCTGCTTCATAGTTTCCTTCCTTTGATATTCTTGGATTTAAATTAAATACACTTTTGAAAGCACAGCAATCCTGTTTTAATGGCTGCCTGAAAAAACAGCAAGCCCATTATATCATCTAAAATCTCATGCCTTCTCCAGGGTGACTATCACCTCATTAACCATGGCATGCCCCACGATTGATTCTTTCTGATATTTAACAAAGTCATTGGGACTTAAGGAATCGATTTTATGGGCCACCCGGTAATGAGGAGTTTTATTGCCATATCCGGAGGGGTAATAAACGGTTTCCGGGTGTATCCGCTGGGTTAATTTAACCCTGGTGGTGTCGCTGTAAATCTCAGAGCTGATTCTAACTTCATCTCCATCATCCAGCCCCAGTTCTTCAGCCCGGTCGGCATTTATCCAGAGCCTGTTGGTCTGATAATCTTTAGTTATCTGGAGCAGCTGTGGAGTATTGGCGGTGGCAGTATGGGAGTGAAAGGCCTCCTTGCCGTGCACCAACCGGAATTCATTCTTGCCAAATTCCAGTCCGGTATCTGGAGGTATCCAGCCCACCACCGGTGGGGCGCCATGTCTTTCAAACTCTTCGTAGTAAAACTCAAATTTGCCGCTGGGAGTATTAAATTCCGGAACTCCCTCAGGCTGAGGGAGATCGACCCTCATTGAACCAACTTCTTTGAATTCTTCCAGGCTTATATCATAGGGCTCCAGAATAGCTTGATTGGCCTCATCAAGGCTGAAATTAAAGTATTCTCCCACACCCAGCCTTTCAGCCAGCTCCACCACAATCTCGTCATAACTTCTGGTATGAGGATACATTTTAGGAATAACCCGGGTTCTCATGGCCAGAGTCCCCCGACGGCCTCCCCGGGCTTCAATAACCTCTTCACGCTCGGCAAAGGAGCACTCCGGCAGCACATAATCGGCTACCATAGCAGTTTCTGACATCTGAGTTTCACAGACCACCAGCAGGTCAAGTGAACCAAAACCCTCCTTCATGTGATCATAGTCAGGAAAGTTGCGAACCGGATTGTGATGACGGACTATACCAGCCTTCACCCTGCCTTCCCTGATTCTCTCGGCCAATACATGGGGAAGCCCGTGACCGGTTGCCAGAGGAAATTCATCCTTTTCTCCCGCACCATCGGCTCTTGGAGTGTCGGGAGTAGAGGGAGCCGGATGTTTTTCCGGATCCAGGCTGCCTGTCTCAGGACCGTGGTAAAAGAAAAATCCACCCTGCTGGTTGATGTTACCAAGCAGGGCATTTATGCAGGCAACTGCCCGGGCTGTTTCGGTGCTGTTTTCGTAATTGCAGCCAAAGGCCCCCTTCCAGGTTGGATAAACCATGGAAGCCGGAGCTGCTGCCGCCAGATCCCGGGCCATAGTGGTGATTGTTTCAGCCGGAACATCAGTCAGCTCCTCCGCCCATTCCGGAGTATAATCTTCCAGATTTTCGGCATAGTCTGTAAAACCCACTGAATATTCTTCAATAAATTCTTCATCATAGAGCCCTTCCTTAATTATCACCTGTGACATCGCCAGCACCAAAGCCAGATCGGTGCCGGGCTGGATTGGTATCCATTTATCAGCCAGAGCGGCAGTTTCATTCTGGCGGGGATCGACACAGACAATTCTGGTTTCTCCTCGAAGAGCAGCCTGGAGAGCCTTTAACTGACTGGTTCTAATTCCACCCCCGTAATTTCTTCCCAGAAAAATAAGATATCTGGAATTGGCAATATCGGTGGAGGGAACACCACCCATGGTAGCGGAAAACCCCCGGCCCCGGGCCGTATTGCAGGCTGCATTATGGGTGCAGATAGTGCTAACATTGAGGGCATGCATCAATCTATTGCCGTAAAAAACCCCGGTACGGCGGGGGTTATGGGCATAAAAGACCTTCTCCGGACCCTCTTCTTCCAGAATCTCCCTTAATTTATCAGCAATTTCATCCAGAGCCTGATCCCAGTCCACGGGAGCATAATCTCCGTCCTCCCGACGCTTGAGAGGTCTTTTCAGACGATAGGGATCATAGACCCAGTCTATCCCTCCGTGAGCCCGGGGACAGAGTCGACCCTGGCTGCGGTCGTTCTCTTCATGACCGGTAACCTTCCAGATCCGGTCGTTTTTGACATAAACCCACATACCGCAGTGGCTTGCACAGACATTGCAGAGACTGGGCTTCTTCACAACCTCAGCCTGCTGCTGTTCCTGAGCCCAGCTGGTAAAATCCAAACCCTGCAGGCCCAAACCTAGAGCTCCAGCAGTTAGACCGGCAGTTTTAAGAAAATTTCTCCGAGTTAATGACATATATAATATACCTCCTTAAACTTATGTAAAGGTTTTGTGAGCTATAAAGTGGGCTTTTGAACAGACAAGTAATTTGCTAAACAAGCTGAAATTCATCCGGTGAGGTTCTGAGCACCATCAGCAGTCCCAGACCTTCCTGAGCTTCCAGCCCGTAGAGATAAGCCTCTTCTCCCTTCTCCTTAAGCTCTTCTACCCGGACTGCCCCCTTTTCTGCCATCTCCTGCTGACTGCCAAAATCCAGAGCATAGCTGGGACAGGTTGAAACACAGGCTGGCAGCTTCCCCTGTTCCAGCAGATGAACGCAGCCATTACATTTATACATCTTTTCATCCTGCATCTGAGGGACTTCATAGGGGCAAGCTCCCACACACTGATGACAGCCAACACATTCTTCTATAGCGGTGGTGTTCATCCCCTGTTCGCTTTTATAAATGGCATCAACCGGACAGACCTCAACACAGGGAGCTAAACTGCAGTGGAAGCAGCTCCAGCGGCTGAGATGGTAATCAACCTCGGGATAGGTTCCGGTTTCCCGGTTTTTAAATTTTATGCTCTGGATGGTATAGGGAAAATCATTCTCATTCTGACAGGCCAGCCGGCAGGCCTGACATTCCACACAGAGGCTGTGGTCCATTAAAAGAGCCCTTTTATCGGGATCAATGTTTTCTGCATTAATTCCCAGATTCTGCAGCCCAAAACCGGTCAGAAAGGCTGCTGTTCCCAAAAAAGCCCCTTTTTTCAGAAAGTCTCTTCTGCTGGTTCTTTTATCTTTCTCACTCATGGTATCACCTCTCTAAATTTTAATTATATTTATTTGTTCTGCAAATAATTTATCCAATCTCCGGCAGCCAGACCAACTGATTTCAGCTGCCGGCCTGGAAATCGAGATCTTGTTTGTCGTGAAAAAATAAACATTGTCTGCCTGATCACGATGGTTTTCTGCCATTTTCTGGGGTTCAACTGCTGATCTCCCGGACAATATTTCCATTATATTTAAATTTACATTAAGTTAACTTATTCAGCATGCTCAAAGGAAAGGGAGAAATGAAGGAAATAAAATATACCAGATAAGTTTAGTATATTTTTCACAAATTAATTGTTATTATATTCATTCTGGTAAAACAAAATAAATCCTGCAAAAAATTTTAAGTTATATAAATAAAAAAAACCTGCCCTGCAGCAGCAGTCCCTGATTAACAGAATTAAGGGGACTGATGAAACTGAAGAGCAGATTGATAAAAAACAAAAATCATTCTGGGTGTTGGGGTACTTGTTTTTAAACAGCCGGATCAAATTTTTCTTTTTATTTTTGTGGTTAAGAAAAAGCCCGGATAGTAATTCTTTGGTTTAGCCCGGGGGCCAGGTCAGCTGGCGGCCTCCCAGCAGGTGATAATGAACATGATCGACAGTCTGGCCTCCTTTAGAGCCGCAGTTATTTACCAGACGGAAACCTTCCTCAATCAGGCCCTCCTCTTCTGCCAGTTTGAGAGCGACCTGATGAATGTCTCTCAGCAGGTCAAAATCTTCTCCAGAAAAATCCTTTAGCGAAGGGATATGTTTGCGGGGAATCACCAGAATATGGACCGGAGCCTGGGGGTTGGCATCCTGAAAGGCTACCACCCTGTCATCCTGATAGGCTATTTCAGAATCGATCTCTCCCCTGGCTATTTTGCAGAAAATACAATCTTTCTGAGCCATTTTTTTCACCCCCTGTCAGTAAAAATTATAAACTGAAGCTTAATAAAAGACTTACCAGATGTAAAAAAGACAGAGAAGTCTAAAAAGGTAAAAAAGTCAGGGCAGCAGGTAAAAAAATATTCAAGCATCAGATAAACTTATCTTCCGGGAAACTATCCAGGCAGGCTGTTCATAACTTTCCGAGACTGATTTCAGCTCTACCCTGACAAAGGAATTAGCCAGCTCCTGAAGCGAGTCCTCAGGTATTGATGGTTCCTCTTTGCTGAAAGATTTTTCTGGTTGCTGATTTTTACAACCGGCTGCTTTGATTCTGATATAATTGGAGGTGTAGCCTGATAGCTTGCCATCTTCATCTGGAACTTCCAGCAGGGCAATCAGAGAGCGATCCAGAAACCTGCGGCAGTATTGTTCTTTCAGCCTCTCTCCCAGCTGCTGCATTTCTGCAGTCCGCCGGTTAATTATTTTGCTGTTAACCCTGTCATCCATTTCTGCTGCTGCAGTTCCCGGTCGGGGAGAAAAGGGAAAAACATGGAGGCGGCTGAAACCGGCCCCGGCAATCAACTCAAAAGACTTCTTAAAATCCTCTTCTGTTTCTCCAGGAAAACCAACAATCACATCGGTTGTCAGAGCAATATCCGGCACCCTGGATTTTATCTTCTCGATGGTCTCTAAAAACTCCTCCCTGGTATAGGGGCGGTTCATGGCCTGAAGTATTTTATTGCTGCCGCTCTGCAGAGGCAGATGAAGATGATTGCAGAGCCGGGGAGTTTCAGCCATAAGATCCAGCAGCCGGGAATCAACCTCACCGGCTTCCAGTGAGCTTAATCGAATTCGAAAATTACCCGGTTCTCTGAGAAGTTCAGCAGTCAGAGATGAAAGATCAATCTCAGCTGCCAGATCCTGGCCGTAGGCTCCCAGATGGATTCCGGTAAGAATGAACTCTTTGATTCCCGAATCTCTGAGAGTCTTAAATTCCTGTCTGACCTCTGCCGGTTTCTTGCTGCGCAGCCGGCCCCGGGCCAGAGGAATGATGCAGTAACTGCAAAACTGATCGCAGCCATCCTGGATTTTAAGATTGGCCCGGGTGGTCTGATTAACTCTGCTCAGGGAAAATTCAGGAAATTTATCCAGATCGGAATAGGTGGAGCGGCTCCCCAGTTCCCGGGCTTTCTGCCGGTTATTTTCTTCTTCGGGCTGGCGGACCTTTATCTTATCTTCCACCAGCTTTAGCAGCCGGTCTTTATCAGCAGCGGCAACATAAAAGTCAACCTCGTCAATTTCGGCCACCTCTTCCGGAGAAACCTGACTGTAGCAGCCCGCCATTACAACCAGAGACTGACGGCCGGCCCTTCTTTTGGCCCGGCGGGCTACTTTGCGGGATTTGCTGGCCGCCGAGGTAGTCACAGCACAGCTGTTGATAATATAAAGGTCGGCCTTCTCCTGGAAATCCACAATCTCATAACCAGCCTGACGAAATTTGTTTTCCAGGGCCTCGGCTTCATACTGATTAACCCGACAGCCCAGATTATAGATTGCAACTTTTTCTGCAGTCATTCCATTTCACCCAGTTCATATAATATTAAACCTGTCAGCAGAGGGCCGGCAGTCTCAGTTCTTAAGATTCTGGGGCCCAGGCTGACGGGTTGAACATTTCCTTCTGCCGCCAGTATATCATCTATTTCAGAAGGGGTAAAGCCTCCTTCGGGGCCTATCAGAACCAGTATCCTGGGCGCTTTTTCTTTTGCCTGAGCCAGGAGATTTTCTCGAAACTGCTGCAGAACCTGACTTAGAGGGCTTTCCTCACAGCGGGCGGCCGCCAGCAGCACCAGATCAAACCCGGTAAATTCCTCAATCAGCTCTTTAAGCGAGGTAAACTCCAGCAGCTCTGGAATAATACCCCTTTCAGACTGGCGGGCTGCCTCCCGGATTATTTTCTCCCAGCGTCGGAGGCGGCTTTCAGCCCGGCTGCCGCTGAGCTCCACCACGGTATTACTGGTGGTCAGAGGATAGAAAGTCCGGGCTCCAATTTCGGTTGCCTTCTGGAGGACCAGTTCAAAGTTATCCTTCTTTGCCAGAGCCTGGGCCAGATAAATTTTTACCTCAGGTTCACCACCAGCCTGTTCAGCCGCCAGCACCTGGCAGTCCAGGGTACCGGAATCAATTTTCACAATTTCACAGATAAAGGCCCTGCCGCTGCCGTCCAGCAGTTCTATCCGGTCTCCCTCCCGGTGTCGAAGACTGTTTACGGCATGATTGTAAACCGGACCGGAAAGGGTGATAACCTGATTAAGTTTTTCAGGGCGGGGGTCATCCCCGCTGAGGAAAAATCTCCGCATTTTCTTTCACTCCTGCTGTCAGGTTGGGAATGCCGGAATTATCACTGTCTTAACTTTCTCTTAAGAATAATGGCCAGCCAGTCTTCCTGCTGAAAGCGGCTGATAACCTTCAGTTTTTCTCTCCTGAGGCATTCAGAGATATCAGCTTCCTGGAAGGGCTGAAAACCGCTGATGATTAACCTCCCCTCCGGGGCAAGCAGCTTTTTCAGCTGCGGCAGGATTTCCAGCAAAATCCCGGCCAGACAGTTGGCCACTATCAATGGAAAACCGGGACCGGAATATTCTGAAGCATAATTTCTAATATCTGCTGTAATGACTGTAAAGCTGGAATTCTTCCTGAGAGCCTCATTTAAACTGAGATTATATCTGGTATTGGCAGTGGCTTCCGGGTCCCGATCCAGAGCAATAATCTTCTTTATCCCCAGTCGGGCTGCTGCCAGAGAAAGTATGCCGCTGCCGCAGCCTACATCCAGCAGAGGAGTAAGCTCAGCCAGGGAGTTCTTTTCACTGATGATTTCGTTCAGGGCCTTAAGAGCCAGGGCAGTGCTGGCATGGGTGCCGGTACCAAAGGCAGTACCGGGTTCAATTATGATTTTTTTCAAACCGGAGGAAGATTCCCGGGTCCGGTTGAACTTTTCCAGCCTCCAGGGAGGCAGCACCACCCAGCCCGGTGCGGGATAGACCTCCCGGTAGTTTTCCTGGAAATTTTTCACCCAGTCCACCTCAAGTTCCTGCTCTCTTCTAAGCAGATAACCTCCGGAATTTATCAGATGGCTGCTGTACTGCTTGAGCGAAGCCAGCAGCTGACACCACATTTTTTCAGGTTTTTCAGCCGGAGAAATTTCCTGAAAAGGTTCTTTACCCCTCTTATCTTCCCTCAGCTGAGCAGCAGAATAACCGATAAATAAAAAACTGCCGTCTGACAGCTCCCGAACCTCAAAACCGGCGGGAAAGATATTTTCCATTATCAGTTCCCCCAGATCAGCTGCTGTCGACGACAGTTTCAAATAATAACTTGTAATTTTCATCAGGATCAACCTCAAAGTCCAGACCGCCAGACCTCTTTTCAGCCCGGAAAATAAGGATCTTTCCAGGCCGGAGGACAGTCTGGAAGTAAGATTTAATTACCTCCGAAGGCTTCCTTAACCCGATTGAAGAAACTTTTACTTTCAGGGTTAATCTCCTCTCC
>PWFW01000028.1 GCA_003554225.1 Halanaerobiaceae bacterium
GCTGAAAGCTTCAGCATTGAAGATGCCCGCCAACACCGTAAACAGTATCCTGAAATAGAGTTCCGCTCTCATGAGGAGTGCTATTACCATAAGCTGTTCACGGAAGTGTTCGAACGCCCCGAGGTGATCATGGACAACATGGGCCGCTGGGCGGAGCGCCCCGATTACCAGTAACCATATAAAAGATATAATACGGCCGGGGGTTTGCTTAATAGCAAAGCCTCGGCCGTTTTGATAATCCCCTCTTTATATTAGCCCTGAACGCATAAGAATCTTTTTTTTAAAAATCTCTTAAAGACTACCTGTCCGACCCGCTGCCCATTTAAGAAGCACGCGCATTAGTACGCGTGCTTCTCAGGGCGATATTTGAAATCAGTAATTTGCTCAATCAGGGAATCCTGATTCAGTGAAATATTTAAAAATCACGGTCCTTCCCCTTTTAACATCTCTTATACAGCAAGTTAATTCCTGATTAGATCTTTAAGCTTTTTTATGGAATAATTTCTTTTTCCTCGAGCTCTGCTGTTTCAGCATTAATAACCAATCTTTTATTTGGTTCTTGCGGATGTGCACCGTATATTTGCAATTCCGTTACTGCTTCCGGATAAGTTTTGCCCTCATCTAAAGCTTTCTTGTAATCAACGATTATTCCTTCGATACATTTGATAAATATTGCCCTGTCATTTACATAATTCAAATGAATAGCATCTCTTATAGCATTCATCAAAATCGGATCATTATCAAACAATTTTTCTACAGCATACCGATAATCTACTTCAACAAGCTTTTTATTTTCGTTTAAATAGTAAACATACCTCGGACAAGACGGTTCAACTTCCAGTGCTTCAAAATTGGCAACAAGGTTTCGATCTTTTTCAACAGTTAATTCGTAAATGGGCTCACTGGAAACTACAGTATTATTTTCGGTCCATCCGGTAAAGCTGAAGCCTGCATGAGCATCAGCAGAGATTACCGCCTTCTGGCCTGTTTCGTAACTCCCTTCACCTGTAACAGTACCACCATGGTCTGGACTAGTGGAAAGGTTAACAGAAAAAGTACTGTCAATGACACTGCTTACAGCTGCATAAGCATCAATCAGACCATACCCGAAACCATAGTTGGGATGTGCCGGATAATTATGGTCTGTGAGGGGCGAAGCAGTATCCTGAATAGTTTTTGTATAGAGGTCTATGTCCAAGGAAGGATCTGCCTGGCGGAGCAATGCGGCTAATCCTGCGACATGAGGCGCTGCCATCGAGGTTCCACTACCAAGAGCGTATTCTCCCGTCTCTCCTGATTGTGATGACAAAGCCGAACGAACCTGCTTTCCGGGGGCAGTGACATTTGGCTTAATAAAATCTCCACATGCACCGGGTCCGCGACCTGAAAAAGAAGCCAGGTTATTATTACTATCAACAGCACCTACAGCAAAACTTTCATAGTAATTGGCGGGAAGCCTTATTGAACTATCATCCGGACCTTTATTACCGGCAGAAAAAACCGGGAAAATGCCGGCATTGCGCCAGCTATTTATAGCCGTTTTAAAAATGGGATTACACAATGCAGGCCCGCCCCAGGAATTATTAACAATATGTGGCGCCATATCAGGGTTCGGTGTGCCGCTCCCGTCGGCATTGGGGGTAGGTGCCAGCATGAACTCCATTGCTTTCAGCAATTCGTCATAACTCCCAACACCCGTATTGTCTAGGCCCCGTGCTGCTATCCACTGCGCCCCCGGCGCCACACCAATTTTCTGCTCCCCAAGCGGATCAGATCCGACAGCTATCCCAGCAACAAAAGTACCATGCCCGTACTGATCGTCAGGTGAATAAGAATTATGGTAGGGATCAAACCAACTATAGGCATGATCGGGCGCACCCGGGTTTAATGGATCATAACCCCGGTACTTTGTTTCCAGAGTTTGATGCTGCCTATCAACCCCGGTATCGATGATTCCTATCACCACTCCGGACCCGTCAATATCTAGATCAGCCCATACATCGGAAGCGCCAATATGGTCAATATTCCATTCCACAGCGCTTCCCTGTGTTATAACGGGCTCCAGCTGAGCTTCTGCCAGCTCGACTTTCTCATTAGGCCAAATGGAATCCACCTCAGGCCTCCGGGCAATTTCTTCGATCAATTCAACGGGAACCCGGGCGTAAACCATATTGACGATATAGTAGCTTTCAACCTCAAAAGCCCGGCTTCTCACTACAGTTTGTTTTAAAAAATCCAATAAAGGTTTCTGACTTTTCCCGGCTTCTTGCCTCAAAGAATTAATCACTTGACGACGTACTTCTTTTACTCTGGTTTCGGGGTCGACAAATTGATGCCGAAACCGACTGGCTCTTGCAGCAACAGCTTCCGTATCCACCTGGTCCTTAAGCATGATCAGGATCTCCACTTCCCCTTCCGAAGGCGGATCAAACTTAATTACCCTGTCGACCGCAGCTGCGTCTTCTGGTCCGGGGGAAATAAGAATAGCCAGGGCTATAATAATTAATATGATTAGCTTAAGCGAAAGCTTGTCCCGGAAAATAACCACCCCAACCTTTCAAGGAAGGTTTGAAGGAGAAATATGTAAACATGTTCTTAGAACCGTCTGAACAAAACAAGGTGCCTGTATTTAATTCTTTAAATCGAAGGTTAACACTGCGGCGATGGCAGTAGCACCGCCGCAGTGTTGAATCGCGTCCATTAATTGCCTTTATGATAGAATGGTTTGTTCTTTTTGATTTAGCTTGGTTTCAATAAGGCAATACCAGAATAATATTATATCCTGCGCTTAACTCTAACTTTGATCATCAACTTCAGTATCAACATTAATAAAGACATTATCAGAATATGTTACATTGTCTTGGAATATTTCCAAACCAACTGAGGCATTTTCTATAGTGTTATTCGTTATATCTACTCCAGCATCAGAATCGATACCAATTGCACAATGATTAATATCAGTAAATGTATTATGTGTTATTGTCCCAGAAGCCCCCGGGTTAAAGTATATTCCCATGTGGAGGTCTACGAATTCACAACCACTAATGTGAAGTGAAGGATCATAGGCTCCACTAGTTAATATCCCGTTTGGCATATCAGCAGCGACATCGCCTTCATATTTAAATTTAATGTTTTCTATAGTTACATCTTCATTGGTTTGTACGAATATACCTGTCGGTCTAGGCTCACCAGGTAAATCCACGGAGAGGACTGACACATCACCTACACCTTGAATTGTGAGGCCTTGAGTGAGATTGAATCCATCATATTCACCCGCACCAATTTGAATAGTATCGTTAGAATCAGCCGCATCAACAGCTTCCTGAATGGTAGCATGTAATGTCTCCTGGGTTTCGTTGTAAACCTGACCCTCAGGGACGACTACCTGGACTGTCTGTTCGTATGTATAATCCTCAGTTTCAAGTACAAATTCCCATGTGCCCACTCCTTGAGCTAATCCAGCATCAGTAAGAAAAGTCTGATCAAGCGTCCATAACTGATCAGCTTCAAGAGTTACAGTGTGACCCCACTCATTCTTCAAATCACCATCGATATAGATTTTACGGCTTATATCCTGCGTGCCTTCAACGTTACCGGCATTTACTACCTTCCATTCAACATCAATTACATCGCCAAGCTCTACTTCATCACCATCCGCTAATGGCACCCCATCAACTTCCTTGCTAATGCTGGGTTCAAAATAGACTTCTTGCTCATCTACGGTTACTGTTTGTTCCACATTGTCGTCGGCTGTTTCAAGCCTCAGAACAATGTCACCAGGAGCAGCAGGCGCATCATATAACAGCGTGCCGGTAGTGTCTCCATCAGGTGCAAGATTGAATGGGTCGGATTCATCCGCAAGGTTACCACCTACATATAGTGTCACTGTTCCTTCACCTGATTCTCCACCGGTATTCGTTACTTTAAACTCAACTTCGTTATCTTCAGAGTCTGCCACTACCGGATCCTGTTTTGCTTCAAATTCAACTTCAAAGAATGGGGCATCCGGCGTGACAACAATGTTATAGTATTCGATCCGCTCTTCGTTTGCCAGGTTCCATTTTCGATCAAGACCGTCTTCATCAGTTGCTCCGTCTTTCCAGGCATAAATCGAGCCTTCATTCTCAATCTTGTCTTGTTCGTCTATAACAAACCTGAGGGTCGGATACCGTTCTGTTTGCTTATCTCCCACCTGCACCGTTGTTCGAGAGGTCCAGCTTAAATCGACAAATTCAATGTACTCGTACTCGGTGATACATCCGCCTAAGATCATAACTTCGTTGGGGAAGCTGGTTGAACCGATATCAAACTCTACATCCTGGGCAACGGCTCTGTCCTGCTGCGATGATTCAAAAGCCACACCACCATCGCCATGGATCCGGTTGCCCTCTCCGTAGAGGATAGCAATTGTATCATGGGTACCGGCGTTGCCAGCTTCAAAATACAGCTCGGGATAATCAACGTCTTCTCTGACCAGTTCGAGATCCCCTTTAAGCCATACCAGGTAATCCCGGAAGTTGATGTGCTGATCTTGAATGATAACGTCTTTCAGGGTGAGAACTTTGCGGTCATACCCGTCGAGCTCAACATTCACATTACCCATTTCATAGCTTAGGGTTAGGTTGATCACCTTCAACCTGTCACCGAGAGTGAGGTTGTTTGCTCCTCTTATAGTTATATTATCACCTTCACCCTGGATAATACCCTGAACCGGGTTTTTGATGTCTTCAATAATATCTATATAGCTGTCAATTGTAACATCAGGATCATCCCTGTGAGCTGTAATGGGCGGTCGGTCGGCTTCAATATCTGTCAGGATGTCAAGGTCTCCGCCCTGCAGTATTATATTATCATGAACATGGATGATCTTATCGGGGAAGACATACAGCTCATTGTCGCTCAGGTTGGTAACCCGGCGCATTAAATCAATAATCCCCATCTTGACCTTGTTTACATCAGCAATATCTAGCCTGGCATCTATCTCCAGGTTGGTATCCCGGTGACCCATGAATAGTAACCTTGAGTTTTCAGCTATTGTGATGGGATTATCAGCTGTCGACCGGATCACAGCAGGACCGTTTTGCCCGCGTACCGCTCCGGGTTTTAGTTCGTCTCCACCATCATAGTACAAGTCAACTGCTTCAAGCACTTTTTTGATTGCGTTTTCAAGAATCAAGGAGGAATCGGCGTTAATGTCAAAGACAATTGCGTGACCGGTACCACCGCGGACATCCATACCGATATCCGTTTCACCGGCATATTCCTTGGTTGTTCCAAGTTCATCTTTAATGTATGCCCTTCTGTCCCTGACCTCGAAGATATCAAGATCATTTAGGGTTATATTGTAGAATGTGGTATCATTGAAATCGTTTCCGTCAACAACTATCGCTTCTCCTGTTACATTGCGCCCGTCAAAAACGCCATGGATGTTGTCCTGCCCGTCCTGCCAGGCTATCAGGTCGCCTTCCACATATACAGTAATGTTATCGTATTCATAAATTACTTCCTTGAATTCAAGGTCGGCAAACTTTACATCGTCTTCCAGCCTGATCGGAACTTCGAAAGTAAACCAGGAACCGCCTTTGACGTTTAGATCCCCCGAGGATCTAAAGTTGATGTCATTGTCGCCAAATACACGGTTGCCTGTAAAGGTACCATCACCTTCTACGTATACATCATCTCCGAGAATTTTCAGATCATACACATCAAGTGTGCCTGGTTCTTGAATGAGAGCTGTCAAGTCTTTATCAAATGCAGATTCGTTATAGTTAACGTTTGGACCATCAACCACAGTTGTGGCAATCTCAAACCTTAATTCCTGGAAATTCATATGCGTAAATGTTACTGCTTCAGTTGCTTTAACCACCGAATTGTATTCCGACCCTGCACCGATAATCTTACCTGAATCAAAATCTACAGGATCACCGTCAATATCCCCGGTGACAGTGATGATTTTATCGGGTGATAGAAATACCCTTCTCAACAGTTCAAGGTTGGCAAATTCGATATTTTCCTCAACGTACTTTACTACATCAAAAGTCAGCTTGTTTCCTGTTACTGTGAGAGTGGTGCCTTCCTGGTAAGTTATTTTGCCATCACCTTCGAAAGGCCCGGTGCCTTGAATGTTGCCTTCAGCACCTGTTTCGTTAGCCGCACAGTAAATGAAGGTTAAATCACCCTCCACGTCAACTGTACCGGCAGCCGTAAACGAGTTCGCAGTTCCAGCAATAAAAGCGTCGACAGTAGCAGTAAAAGTTACAGGTTCTGCTGCAGAGAAGCTGACATTAATGCCTGACCTTCCAATTTCATTTATATCCAGCCTTAACTGACGGAAAGTAAGCTCATCGATGTTGCAGGAATTAAGGACAGTGATCCTTTCATCGAAATTGGTTTCCCGGCCACTGATAGTGCCATCACCATCAAGGTCGCCTGTAACTTTAACGCCAAGCTGCGCAGAATCAAAACCGCTTCCGTTATCCAGCCAAACAGGATTGTCCAAAGTAAGATTGGCCAGTCTCAGATCAATGTCTCTGGCATAGATTATATCCATCCTGGATACATCAAAGCTCAACCGATCTCCACTGCTGTCACCAGTTATGTCAAGGCCATAGCTAGATTCATTTTCCATCATATCGCTGGTAAAGTTAGATCCATTCATTTCTTCTACTATAGTACTATTGGTTTCTATTCTTCCCGCTCCGTGGAACAAGCCGTTTCCTGTAAGGGTGGGCCGATCATTATTTTCTCCATTAAGCACTCCGAGCAATAGCAGGACAGCGTCAGATTTAACCTCCACGCCATGTTCGCTGTCTCTTACGTCTACAGTGGAGTTACCAACTAAGACCAGTGGAATAATGTCATCGTCAGCCCCATCAAAGGAGGCGTTCCACATATTGACATTACTATCTTCCAGCACCATTTCTATGTTTTCAAAGTTTATGATACCAGCTGGATTCGGGTTCTGCCCCTTGTAGGTTACTTCTGCACCATTTATGGCCAATAAGGTTTCATGACCCTCTTCGCCGACAATCTTCCCATGCTCGGCAGCGGTAACAACTACATCCTGGGCTTCGATTATAAAGTCAACCCCGTCAAGCCTCAGTTCATGGTTTCCAAGGTTAATGGTAACGGGGTAATCTACTGCAGGGATTAGATCTTCCAGGGTGATGTCACCTGTGAAGTTGATCACCGCATATTCGTCAGCAAGCGCGTTCCTGAACTCCGAAGCGGTGCTGACGTTTTTGGTGTCAGGATCGGGATCGGGGTCTTCAGCATCAAAAGGAACTTCCACTGGATTACCATTTTCAATTATTAATTCTTTCTCCGGTTCTGGTGGATCTTCCACGTTGTAGTCTGGATCATCATAAGCTTCAGGATAGGTCTTGGTTTCTTTTACCGCTTTCAAGTAATCAATGACTTTTCCTTCAGTACATTCAATGTATATCGCCCGATCATTTACCACGTTCTCATGAATAATATCCCTGATTGCGTTCATCAGGGTCGGATCTTCATCAAATAAATCATCCACCGCTTTGCTATAATCTACCTTAACTATATCACCATCAGCATTTTCGTAGTATACATATTTAGCCACAGGCCCTTGTTGTGCCATAGCTACATAAGATAATGCTAACAGCAAAATAATCACCAGGCTTATAGCAACTATCTGCCTTTTTAAGGCACCACTCATTTTTCACCCTCCTCACATCACTGCATTAATTATTGTCGCAACTATCATAACAGTATTTAATTCAAACACGTTAAATCCAACCTCATTTATAGTAATTAAAGCAACAGGTTACAATAAAACCTAAACCTGATGCAGTTAGTTCTTTGATGACTCATGTCAATTTACCTCCTCCACAGGTAGTTTAACAGACTGTTCACCATCAGCTGTTGTAACTACAACACTAATCTCATCGCCTACAGAGTAGCCATAAAGCGCTCCAGATTCCCACCTTTCTTCCGTATCATTATAGATAAGTGGAACACCGTCAGCAGTAACAGACTGGGCCTCTTCACCAGGTTTGAGGAAAACCCTAACGTAAGTGTCACCCAATCCTCCAGTTAAAGCTCTGGACTTAGTCTGGTCGATTACATCAACTTCTTCCAGATCGGTTTCGATAAGGATTTGGCTTTCTAGATCGCCCAGCGTAACTTCATGGTCGAAAGCTGCCCACCATCTCTTTTCATCGTCAGCCTGGGCTGCTTCTTCACCTAAAATAGTTACAGAAGTAACTATGTCCTTGTAAGCATCCTTAATAGTTATCATGACAAGCCATGAATCCTCTGGAAAGTCAATGTAAGTAATACTAGGAGGACCTTCCATCTCCGGTGGCCATTCATACTGATCATCTTCCTCAACAATTACATTCACGTAAGCCTTGACATTGTCTGGATTGATTACACCTTCAGGGGGGCTCAAGTTGCCCATGAATTGATATGTGCCCAGGATATCTCCGTCATATCCGGGGCTACCTGAATTCCAGGTTACTGCCATATCTTGTGTTGATTCAACCCGGTCTTTGTCTTCGACTGTTACTTCCACTTCGTTCGGCAGGGGCAGATCTGCCATCTTAGTGCCATAGGGAACGGTTATATCTTCAAGGGTTTCTACTCCGGTTACAACCAGTACTTCATCCATCAAAAACTCTACAGTCTTAGCCTCGCCAGAGACTGTAAAGTCACCATCATGGTCATCATAACCAAATAGCTCGGCGGTATACCAGTAATTGCCGTCCGGCAGATCTATTTCTGCTTCGCCGTCACTGTCGGTGGTCAAGTCAGCTACTTCATTAGTTTGAACAGCATCAGAGTAGACTTTAATGGAGACGTCTTCCAACTCGTTTTCTTCAACAAAAGTTACCGTATACTTATCCAGCTCATCCATCTCAAAGGTTACGGTAATATCCTCACCATCTACCTCAAAGTCACCATCATGGTCCTCATAACCAAATAGCTCGGCGGTATACCAGTAGTCGCCGTCCGAGAGATCTATTTCTGCTTGACCGTCACTGTCGGTGGTCAAGTCAGCTACTTCATTAGTTTGACCAGCGTCACTATAAATTGTAATAGAGACTCCTGCCAAGCTGTTTTGTTCTTCGAAGGTCACGGTGTATACCGGGACCATCTCAAATTCAACTTCCACATCATCGCCAGCAACTGTAAAATCTCCCGTTATGTCTTGATAGCCTGCCAGGCTGGCGGTATACCAGTAGTCGCCGTCAGACAGCTCTATATCAGCTTCTCCGACACTATCGGTGGTCAAGTCAGCTACTTCATTAGTTTGACCAGCACCAGAGTAGACTTTAATGGAGACGCCTTCCAACTCGTTTTCTTCAACAAAAGTTACCGTATACTTATCCAGCTCATCCATCTCAAAGGTTACGGTAATATCCTCACCATCTACCTCAAAGTCACCATCAAGGTCCTCATAACCAAATAGCTCGGCGGTATACCAGTAGTCGCCGTCCGAGAGATCTATTTCTGCTTCGCCATCACTGTCGGTGGTTAAGTCAGCCACTTCATTAGTTTGACCAGCATCAGAGTAGACTTTAATGGAGACGCCTTCCAACTCGTTTCCTTCAACAAAGGTTACCGTATACTTGTCCAACTCATCCATCTCAAAGCTTACGGTAATATCCTCACCATCTACTTCAAAGTCACCATCATGGTCCTCATAACCAAATAGCTCGGCGGTATACCAGTAGTTGCCGTCCGAGAGATCTATTTCTGCTTCGCCGTCACTGTCGGTGGTTAAGTCATCCACTTCGTCGGTGCGATCAGCATCAGAGTAAACTGTAATGGAGACGCCTTCCAAACCATTGAGCTCATTAAAAGTCACTGTAAATTCTTCTGGAGGATCTGGTTCAACAGGAGCTCTTGGTGTAGGTATTGATACCCATGGTAAATATACCGTAACGGTTGCTTTTGCTTTTATATCATCAGGATTTCTTACACCGCTGGGGAGACTGACCAGTTTTCCTTCAAAGACATAATCTTTTGCTGAGCGGGGGTTATATTCAGGGTCCGATTCATCATCCCATTCAACTTCAATATCTTCTTCTGTTTCGTCCTGGAGAGTAGTTTTTACCGTAGAAGGAAACTCTATATTTTCTAATTTGGTCCCGTAAGAAACCTCTAACTTAACCTCTTCCACGCTTTCAATTATTTCCCCAACATCAAAGTAATCAATTAGCCCGAGCGAATACCTCATGATTTGCGTGGCATCCCTGATGTTTATTTCACCGTCACCGGTAACATCAGCTGCTTTGAGTTGATCTTCTGTCAGGTCCCGCAGCTCAAGAATGTATTGCATAACCATGACCACGTCCCTGACATCAACTTCGCCATCTTCGTTAACA
>PWFW01000067.1 GCA_003554225.1 Halanaerobiaceae bacterium
GTTATATTTTTGCAGATAAGGTCTTTATAAGGTAAACCGCCATGCCCCTCTGGGACACAACAATAGATGAAAATACAACAGCATATTTTCAAGATAAACTACCATGGCCCGTTAGTCCACAACAATAGATGAAAAAATCACGACATTTTTTCAAGATAAAGGTTTTATAGTTATAAAGATATAACGGTTATTAGTTTATCGTTTATTAAACATTGATCTTTTTGTATAACCATTACAGGTATATGCATTCTTGTTATAACAGTTATTAGTTTAGCTGCTATAGGTATAGATGGATACAGGTTTTTTAGCATAAAGAAAAGTAAAAAATAGAAAATCCCGGGATCCAAAAAATTTGAGTCTCAGGATAAAAAATCAGACGGAACTTATCGTCGTCCTCTGGTGGAATGTTATACCAGCTGTTCAGAAAAAGACCCGGGCAGACAGAAAGGCAGAAAAAGCAGAGAAATTATTGTATATTATTGTATATTATAGAAAGGAAAAAGTGCATGAGAGAAGCAGGATAATTTAAAACCGACCGGAACGGAGAATTGAGATTACCAGCCAGATGCCCAGGATACCTGCCATGAAGAATCCCAGAAAACCAAAGAGAGGAATTCCCCGGAAGAGAGGCTGAACCCCGGTCTGAATGATCATAGAAGAGCCCACTATCAGGGAAGAAATTATCAGACTGATTGCCAGACGGTTGGAGGCAAAATCAATTTCATTGATCAGATCTTCCAGGTTTTGGTGTTTGAAACCCACAGATAAATCATTCCGGGCCAGTTTTTCCAGTATCAGGGCAAAGTTTTCGGGATAATCTTTTATGCTGTTGCGAAACTGCCAGAGGCTTAAACCCAGACGCTTTAAGAGATTATCAGGACGGAAGCGGTCCTGGAGCAGATCTCCCAGAAAGTCATTGCCTATTTCCACAATATTAAAATCGGGATCCAGACCGGAGGCAACACCTTCACTTAAACCCAGGGCTCGGAAAAGCAGAAAAAATTCCTGAGGCAGTCTGATATGGTGCTTGAAGACAATTCGCTGGAGATCCTGGAACAATACTCTAAAATTAATATCTTCCAGCCGGCGGTTGTAATAACTGTGGATGAACTCTTCAATGTCAATTAAGAGTTTGCGTTCGTTGAGATTCTCAGGGAGATCACCGATCTCTATTATTATATCCTTGATTCCCTCCACATTACGGCGCAGCAGAGCGGCAAAGAGCAGAGCAAAGTAATCCCGATCGACCTTGCTGATCTGGCCCATCATGCCAAAATCGACATAGGCAAGTTTAGAGTCCTCCAGAATAAAAATATTCCCGGGATGGGGATCAGCATGGAAAAATCCATCAATCATAACCTGCTTGAGAAAGGCCTCAGCCCCCAGGCGGGAAAGCTTTTTGTTTTCAATCTCGGTGAAATCTTCAATTTTGCTGAGCCTCTGACCCTGAATCTCCTCCATTACCAGTACCCGGTCACTGCTGTAAACTTCATACACTTTAGGAACAACTATATCTTCATAGCCAGCGTGATTGGCCTTAAAGCGCCGGATATTACTGAGCTCCTGATTGAAGTTAAGCTCCTTAAAGAGAGATTCCCGGAATTCCTCCACCAGCCCTACCGGATCGATAAAATCCGGCAGAATTCCTCTATGCAGGGCTATCTCAGCAAGATCAGAGATTATTTCCAGGTCAACCCGAACTCTTTTCTGGATTCCCGGACGCTGGATTTTAACTATAACCGGCTCTCCGGTTTTCAGCCGGGCCCTATGAGCCTGAGCGATGGAAGCTGCGGCGGTCGGTTCTTGAGAAAACTCCAGAAAAACCTCCTCCAGACAGTTCTCACCCAGCTCAGCCTCTAAAACCGTTGTTATTTGAGAAAAATCGACTGCAGGAACCTCATCCTGCAGTCGACGAAATTCTTTGATATATTCTGGAGGCAGAATGTCCGGTCTGGTACTTAACAGCTGTCCCAGTTTGACATAGGTCGGTCCCAGCTCCTCCATAACCTGACGCAATCTTGGCGGCAGGCTGGCCGGCTCCTCCAGTTCCTTATCCCGGGAAAATCGATCCTCCAGGGGAACAAACCTTCTCAGCTCAAAGCGGTCCAGTAGAAATCCCAGACCGTTTTTTAGGAAGACCTGGCTGATTTCCCGGTATCTTTGAAAATGTTTGTATTTTTTCCTGAGATTAAATAGCATAGCAGACCAGAACTCCTGTTAATCTTCCGGGTTTTCGCTGCAGACTTCCTTGAGTCTGTCGACTTCCTTCTCCATAGCCGAAACCCTGCTGGTAATATTTTCCACATCTTCACTGGAGGAAAAACCCAGATCCTTAAGCTTCTTTTCAATCACCTTCTCAATCTCATCTTTTTTCTCATCGCCCCTCTGCTGCCACTTTTTTACGAGCTCCTCGCCCTGCTTGCGGGTAAGATCCCCCTCTTTCACAAGAGTGCTTATTACTTCTTCCAGCTTTTCCACGGTGAGATCGAGTGAGCCCAGTCCACGATATAAAATATCTTCCAGCTTTAATTTCATTGACCTTCAACTCCCTTCTATCTCTTTAATCTTCTTGAATTAAAAATTTACAGGGAATTACTGTTAGCTTCTAGCTCAGGGATTTATCTTTAAGATTTAGCTTTGGCTTTAGATCTAATATCCCAGCTGACCAGAATCGGGCTGGCTACAAAAATCGAGGAGTAGGTTCCCACTGCCAGGCCGATAAAGAGAGCCAGCATAAAGGTTCTGATGGCAGCACCACCAAAGAAATAAATGGCCAGTATGGCTACCAGGGTGGTCATGGAAGTGTTAATAGAACGGGGCAGGGTGTCGACAACCGCCCGGTTAGCCTGTTCGATAAAGGGCATTTTTCGATAAAGTTTCATGTTCTCCCGTATCCTGTCAAAGATAACGATGGTATCGTTAATGGAATAACCAACGATGGTGAGAAGTGCGGCAACAAAGGCGGTATTGATCTCCCGGCCCAGCAGGGCAAAGATACCCACGGTAAAAATTACATCATGGGAGAGAGTGGCCAGGGTGGTAATGGCAAATTTTGGCTCAAAGCGAAAGCTGATATAGGCCACCATGGCGAGACCGGCTACCAGTAGAGCCAGAAGCGCCTGTCTTCTCAGCTCCTCTCCGATGGTGGGTCCTACCATGTCGGTCCGTAAAACTTCAGCTCCGGAAAATTCTGCCAGCACAGCATTTTCCACCTGTTCAATCTCATCAGGTGCCAGCTCACCGGTTCTGATAATAATGCCCTGATACTCATCTTCAGTGGTGGTCTGCAGGGTGGCATCCTCTGCAATGCCAACCTCGGTCAGCACTCCCCGAACATCTTCAGTAGTTACTTCCTCTGCAAAACTGAATTCTATAATAGGCCCCCCGGCAAAATCAATCCCGAGATTGAGACCAAAAACCAGAAGAGAGAGCAGGGATAATATTACAACTGCTCCCCCTACAATAAACCAGATTTTCCTTTTACCCATTAAATCAAGTTTGCTGCTGTCAAAATTAAACATTCTGCTGAACCCCCCTGTTGGCACCGAAGGACTGCTCGGTCTGGATCATACTGGACTGAGAAAATACATCTATCAGACTTCTGGTAATCAGGAAGGCTGTAAACATGCTGACCAGTATACCGATAATCAGGGTGACGGCAAATCCTCTGACAGCACCGGTAGTAAAGTAGGCCAGGATTGAAGCCGTAATCAATGTCGTAACATTGGCATCAACGATAGTGATATAGGCCCGCTTAAAGCCGGCATCGATTGCTGCCCTGATGCTCTTACCGCTGTTGCGTTCGTCCTTGATGCGCTCAAAGATAATAATGTTGGCGTCGACAGCCATACCGATGGAGAGAATGATACCGGCAATCCCGGGCAGAGTTAAAACTGCCTGCAGACCTGCCAGGGTTCCCATCATCACAATTCCATAGATGATCAGGCTCGAGGCTGCCAGAATTCCAGGAAACTTATAATAAAAGATCATATAAAGTGCTACCAGCGCCAGGCCGATCAGACCGGCTCTGATGCTCTGCTGAATGGCTATTGCCCCCAGGGTTGGGCCTACAGTCCGGCTTTCCATTACCTCTACCGGCACCGGCAGGGCACCTTCGCGAATCAGAATGGCATGCTCTTCAGCCTCTCTGACGTTAGCATAGCCGGTTATCTGACCCTGATCTCTGATTACCGACTGAACTGTGGGGTTGGTAAGCTGCTCATCATCGAGATATATCCCGATCCGCTGCCCCATATACATCCGGGTAATTTCTTCAAATTCTCGAGATCCCTCGCGATCCAGCTGGAAGGAGACCACTGCCCGCCCGTGCTCATCATAACTGGCTCTGGCATCTGTTATTCTATCACCGGTTAAGAGCACTTCTCCCTCGGGGTTGCGGATGGTTAACATGGCTGTCCGGCCGATGGTTTGAATTGCCTCCGAGGGATTATCCACCGCCGGCAGCTCGACGATGATGCGGTCCGAACCCTCGGTCTGAATGACCGGTTCTGATAAACCCAGTTCGTTGACCCTTCTCTCGATTACACTGACAATTCCTGCCATAGTTTCTCGATCAATCGTCCTGCCCTCGGTCTCCTGAGCCTGCAGCACGATATGAGCCCCGCCCTCCAGGTCCAGACCGAGATTTATGCCGTAAAAAGAATAAAGAAATATTGCCAGAGCTATAACCCCGACAATGAAGGCAATTTTCAGCCTCCGCTTTTGTTTATACCTCATAAATTCATCCTCCTACAAAATAAAAATAATTTTAGAAAAATAAAAGATGATTATTCCTGGTTATCAATATTATATTCCTCGTGATCCAGTATTCTCATCTCGCTCAGGGGCCAGAAAACCCAGAAGGCTTTGCCGTGAATGGAATCTCTATCAACATAACCAACCAGCCCGGGAAATCTGCTGTCGGCACTGTGATTGCGGTTATCACCCAGCACAAAATATTCTCCCTCGGGAACCTCAAAGGGGCCTGAATCTCCGATATCGCGCATCTCTTCCTTGATATAATCCTCTTCCAGCGGTTCTCCATTAACATAAACCTGCCCTTCCCTGATATAAACGGTGTCACCAGGCAGGCCAATTACCCGCTTAATATATCTCTGATCGCTGGCACCCTGAGGAGTAAAGACCACTATCTCCCCCCGCTGGGGGTCGCGAAAACGATAAATTATCTTATTAGCTATAAGCCTCTCTCCATTATCCAGGGTTTCCTGCATGGAGCTGCCTTCCACCACAAAGGATTGGGCCACAAAAGTAATAATTAAAAAGGCCAGCACACCTGCAATGACCAGCGATTGAATAAATTCCTTGATATCACCCTTATCCACAGAAGTTACCTCCTATTTAAAAATCTACCCGGTCAAACCCTTAAACAGCCGAAAATCTTCGGCTTGTTAGCCTGCTATTTATTTTTTATCTCTTTGTCTGGGTGTAATAATTGAAGAATCCTGAATGATAGTACAATCAGCAAAATAAAACTAATAAAATCAATAAATTCTGATCCAGGGCTCTACTGCCATATTTTACAACTATTCCTCTTCAGCCTCATCCTTCTGTCTGGCAATCTGGCTGATGGAACTCTTCATCATTTCAATATCAACTTCGGGAGAGATTCTCAGCCTGACGATATTATCTTTAATTTTGATTATTTTACCTCTGATGCCGCCAGCAGAAATTATTTCATCTCCGACCTCAAGGTTGTCCAGCATCTCCTGATGCTGCTTTTGCTGTTTCTTCTGAGGCCTGATCAGGAAAAACCAGAAGACCCCAAAGATTAAAATCCAGGGGATCAAAGAAACTACAACTTCCATTAATATTCCTCCTTAATTTTTCATATTTCATCCTGCCATATTTTTTTTATTGTTTTCCTTTACTATTATAATATCTTATACCATTAATTACAAGAGATTTTACCGGGAGAAGGTTATTTTTTCACCTTAAGTGGAATTTCCCGTGCTATCAGCCAGAAAATAACAGCTGCTCACTGCCTTATCTGACCTGGCTGTCCTGACTGTTCTGACTGCTCTAACTGCCCTGACTGCTCTGACTGCCTTAATTGCCCTGACTGCTCTGGCTGTCCTGACTGCTCTGGGATAGCTGTTAGCCGCTCTCGGCATCATCCCGGTAGTTTTCCAGAAATTTTCCGGCAAAGCTCTCCAGCTCCCGGCGGGTTATAGCCTCACGGAGATCGGCCATTAATCTTAAGAAAAAATAGATATTATGATAGGTGGTCAACCTGATTCCCAGAATTTCCCGGCGCTTTAAAAGATGTCTGAGATAGGCCCGGGTGTAGTTGCGGCAGACATAGCAGCTGCAGCCGGGATCGGGGGGGGAAAAATCCTCTTTGTAGCTGGCATTGCGGATGGTAAGGCGCCCCTCCCGGGTATAGATGCTGCCGTGACGGGCAATCCTGGTGGGCATGACACAGTCAAACATGTCAATCCCCCTCCTGACACCTGCAATCAAATCCTGAGGTGTGCCGACTCCCATCAGATAGCGGGGCTTATCCCGGGGCAGCTCAGGAACTGTAACCTCCAGCATTTCATACATCAGCTCATTTTCTTCACCAACACTCAAACCTCCAATGGCATATCCGGGAAAGTCAAGTCTGACAGTCTCCCGGGCACTCAACCGCCGCAGATCGGCGAAGGTGCCTCCCTGAACGATGCCGAAAAGATTTTGAGAAGAGTCTGCCATCTCCTGCTGGCAGCGCTGAGCCCAGCGGAGTGTCCTCTCCAGTGCCTCTTTAACATACTCCTTCTCAGCCGGATAGGGAGCACATTCATCAAAGGCCATCACAATATCGGAGCCGAGCTTTTTCTGGATCTGCATGGATTTTTCCGGGGTGATAAAATGCCGGGAACCATCGAGATGAGACTGAAATTCAACACCCTCATCGTTAATTTCGTTGAGGTCGGCCAGGCTGAATACCTGAAATCCACCGCTGTCTGTCAGCACCGGACGATCCCAGTTCATAAAATTGTGAATGCCGCCGGCCCGGGAGATTAGATCCTCTCCTGGCCTGAGATAGAGGTGATAGGTATTGGCAAGAATTATTCCGGCTCCACAGGCCTTTAATTCCTCGGGGGTCATGGTCTTGACCGTGGCCTGGGTTCCCACCGGCATAAATACCGGAGTTTCAAATTCTCCCCTGTCCAGGGTTATTCTGCCCCGGCGGGCAGCAGAGCTGCGATCCCGATCCAGCACTTCAAATTTTAATTCCATGGAAGGTTATCAGTCCTTTTCTTCACAAATTAATATCTACATGAGCAGCGAGCCTCGATCAAAGACAGGGAGCTGAAAATAATTGAAAAATCATGTGTCGGGATAAAAATCTGTTTTTAAGTTTTAAAGGGGAAACCGGGGAAACCGGCACAATCCTTTATCACCCGGGTAAATAATTGCCCCCAGCAAAGTAATTAAATAGCAATTAAATAATTAACATTGCATCACCAAAACTGTAAAACCTGTACTCCCTCCGGATGGCTTCCTGATAGGCCTGCATGATATTCTCCCTGCCGGCCAGAGCTGAGACCAGCATCAGGAGAGTCGATTTGGGCAGATGAAAGTTGGTTAAAAGCCCATCGATCATCTGAAAATTATAGCCGGGATAGATGAAAATATCGGTCCAGCCCTGCCGTCCCTCCCCCTGAATAATGGAGCTTGAGGCCCCCTCCAGGGTCCGGGTGACAGTGGTTCCAACTGCAATGATCCGACCGCCGGATTCTCTGGTCCGATTAATTTCCCGGGCTGTCTCCTGGCTGACCTCAAAATATTCGGCATGCATTTCATGCTCCTCCACCTCAGCAGTACGGACCGGGCGGAAAGTGCCGAGTCCGACATGCAGGGTGATAAAACTTAAGTCTATCCCGCTCTCCTTAAGCTCATCGAGAAGTTCATCGGTAAAATGCAGGCCGGCAGTCGGGGCTGCCGCCGAGCCTTCCCGGCTGGCATAGACAGTCTGATAACGCTCCGGATCTCCGGTATATTCAGTAATGTAGGGGGGCAGAGGCATCTCGCCCAGAGTCTCAAGTCTCTCTTTAAGTCTGCCGGGAGGATTAAACTCCAGAATCCGACCGCCAAAATCTGTATAATCCAGGCATTGGGCTATGATCTCTCCCTCATTATCCTGTTCCGAATTCTGCTCTGAATCTTGCCTATCTCCGCTAAAAACTATTTTAGTTTCCTGCTTTACCCGCCGGCCGGGCTTAACCAGAACCTCCCAGCGGTCGGGCTTAATCTCATTTAACAGCAGCACTTCAATATCAATGCCTGAGGATACTTTCTCTCCATAAAGCCGGGCTGGAATTACCCTGCTGTCATTTAAAACCAGCCGGTCGCCGGTTCTGAGAAAATCACCTAATTGAAAAAATTTAGCATGCTCCCTTATTCCTCCGGATTTATTTAAAACCAGGAGCCGGGATTGATCCCGCCGGGAGGACGGTTCCTGGGCTATCAACCTCTCCGGCAGTTGATAATCAAAATCCTTAACCTCCATCTAAAGAAACCCCCATTAACTCTAAAGTAATCTCTCATGCTCCACTCATGCTCCAGCAAAATAAGAAAAATTATTGAAAATATTTACAGCCTGTATTCAAGGCAAACAAATGCCGCTGATGCAAACTTTAGCCTGAGTTAAAAACCCAGGAAAAATTCTCTGCAGGTCCGGGATATCCTGAATGATACTAAATCATATCCCAAGCAGCATAGATCAGGCCATTGTCCTCATATCCCTCCAGATTAATCAGTAAAATTAACCTGGCTGATCTTCTTCAAACAAAGTCTTCTGATGGGATTGAGGAAGCTCTATCTCCAGGTGCTGATAAGCTGCCCGGGTTGCTTTGCGGCCCCGGGGAGTCCTTTCCAAAAAGCCAAGCTGCAAGAGATAGGGCTCATAAACATCTTCGATAGTTTCACATTCCTCGCTAATAGCAGCCGAAATGGTCTTGAGGCCGACCGGTCCTCCCCCAAATTTCTGGATTATGGTCTTTAGCAGCCGGTGGTCAATTTTGTCCAGACCCAGTTCATCAACCTCGAGAAGTTTGAGAGCCTCCCGGACCACCTTCGGGGTGATAGCGCCATCAGCCCTGACCTGAGCATAATCCCGGATTCTCTTTAAGAGCCGGTTGGCAATCCGGGGCGTTCCCCGGGAGCGGCGGGCAATTTCACCGGCTCCCTCAAGAGAGATATCCACCTCAAGAATCCGGGCAGAGCGCTGGACAATCTCAGCCAGCTCCTCCCTGCTGTAAAACTCCAGCCGGTTAATAACTCCAAATCTGTCCCTCAGGGGTGAGGAAAGTTTACCAGCCCGGGTGGTGGCTCCCACCAGAGTGAACTGAGGTAAATCCAGGCGAACCGAGCGGGCCGAAGGCCCCTTGCCTATCATGATGTCAAGCCCGTAGTCCTCCATGGCCGGGTATAATACCTCCTCCACCACCCGGTTTAAACGGTGAATTTCATCGATAAAGAGAATATCCTGGCCGGAAAGATTGGTCAGGATTGAAGCCAGATCTCCCGGCCTTTCAATGGCCGGACCGCTGGTGGTGTGGATATTGACGTTCATTTCATTGGCAATGATATTGGCCAGGGTGGTCTTACCCAGTCCGGGCGGACCGTAGAGCATGACATGATCTAAAGCATCGCCCCGCTCACTGGCAGCCTGAATAAATATATTCAGCTTTTCTTTGACCTTCTCCTGACCAATATAGTACTCCAGTCTGGTGGGTCGCAGAGTTTTATCGAGCATGTCATCCTCTACTTCCCGGGGAGTTACCACTCTTTTTTTATCCTGATCCATAAAAAATTACTCCTTCCCCAAATAGAGCAGAACCTGACGGATCTTATCTTCCAGATTATCCTCCGGCTCAAGCTCGATCTCCTCCAGCGCTGAATTAACCTCGCTGTCGCTGTAACCGAGATTGTTCAGAGCTGAATAGAGTTCATTATCCCTGGTAAAGCTGGAAGCGGTATCAGAAAAGCTTTCACCTGCCACCAGATCATCAACCCTGCTCTTTAATTCCAGAATCATGCGCTGGCCGCTTTTGGGCCCGATGCCCTTCACTTCCTCTAAGGTATTGAGATCTTCACTGAGTATGGCCCGGGCAAACCGGTCCGGTGAAAGAGTGGATATGATATTTAGAGCCACCCGGGGACCGATGCCCGACACCGTCAGCAGCTCCTGAAACATCTGGCGGTGCGATTTGCGGGTAAAGCCAAAGAGCTCCAGGGCATCCTCCCGAACATGGGTGTGAATATAAAGCTCACAGTCTCCACCGGTTTCAACTCCTGCCATGGTGGTAGGTACTGTTACCTGATATCCCACATTGTTAACATCAACAATTACCTGATTCTCCCTCCGGGAGATAACCTTCCCCCTGACAAAACCAATCATACCAGCTCACCCCAGTTCTTTTTAACGGCATAATTATGACCGTGGCAGATGGCCACTGCTATGGCATCGGCCTCATCATCTGTATCCGGTGCTGCCGGCAGGTTTAGAAGAGCTTTAACCATTTCCTGAACCTGATGTTTGCTGGCCCGGCCGTAGCCCACCACAGCCTGTTTAACCTGCAGGGGGGTATATTCGTAGACTTCAAGCCCCTGACGGGAGCCAGCCAGCAGGATAACTCCGCGGGCCTGACCCACCCGGATCGCTGTTTTGACGTTTTTATTGAAAAATAGCTCCTCAACAGCCATATGTCCGGGTTTTAAGTCATTGATTAGAGCTGAAAGTTCCTGAAATAGATCATCCAGTCTGGTTAAATCTTCTTTATCCGGTGGAGTTGTTATTCTGCCGGAATCTATCAGTTTAAAGGAGTTGCCCTGCTTCTCCAGCAGGGAAAATCCTGTGGTCGCCAGTCCGGGGTCGATACCTAATATCCTCACCGAGTTCACCTCACCCTAAATAGTAAAAGACACTGAGGTATCAGTGTCTCAGGCAAAACTGCAGGCCTCTTTACTGCTGCCGGTTATTCTTCCAGTTCAGCCATAATCTCTTCCGGAATATCGAAATTGGCATAAACTTCCTGAATATCATCATGATCCTCCAGTTCCTCCATTAATCTTAAAATCTCCCTGGCCTGAGGACCGTCAAGCTCAACGATGTTATTGGGGCTCATAACAATATCAGAATCTGCAAATTCATAACCTGCCTCTTCCAGTCTCTCCTTGACCTGGATAAATTCTTTATCATCGGTAAATATCTGAATGAGCTCCTCTTCTTCTTGAATATCCTCTGCTCCTGCCTCCAGAGCATCGAGCATAACCTCGTCGAGATCATATTCTCCGCTGCTGTTGTCAAGAATCAGCTGACCCCGGCGCTCAAACATCCAGGCCACACAGCCTGATTCGCCCAGATTGCCGCCGTGCTCGGAAAGAATATGGCGGATCTCGGAGGCGGTACGGTTGCGATTATCGGTGGTTATCTCCAGAAAGAGAGCAACTCCTCCCGGTCCGTAGCCTTCATAATTAAAGCTTTCATAGTCGACACCCTCCAGTTCTCCGGTGCCTCGTTTGATTGCCTTCTCAATGTTTTCATTGGGCATGTTATTATTTTTGGCCTTCTCTATGGCCATTCTTAAATCCGGATTGAACTCAGGATCTCCTCCACCTTCCCGGGCTGCCACCGCTATTCTGCGGCTCAGTTTGGAAAAAAGCTTGGCCCGACGGCGATCTTCCTTCTGCTTTTTATGCTTGATATTGGCCCACTTTGAATGTCCGGCCATAGTAATCCCCCCTGGTAAAATTCCTAAACACTGACTTACATTTTAACATAATTCCCCTGCTATTGCAAAAGAAAAAGCCTTCAGCTGGAGAGGCTGAAGGCGGGAAATCTATTGATTCATTTTCTCTTTTAAGTCAGCTACCAGATTGCTCAGGCGCTCGCGATTACCATTTTCCCATTCCTCAATAAACTGTTTAAGTTTTTCCCGATCTCTTTCGTTCAGCTTGTTAATCTCTTCTTCATACTTTTCTTCATCAAGAAAAACCCGGTTGAGAGTTTCCACTGCTTTCTTGAGAGGATACTGTATTTTATAATAGACTTTATCAGTCATAACTTTCACCTTCCAGCCGGTCGACAATTTTCTCAAGTTCGGAGATTCCATCCCGATCCATAAATCTCAGATAACCTTCCAGAGGAATAATCCGGTTATCAAGAATCTTATCATCGATATCGACTTCGTCCAGATTTAGTCTTTTAAGTCTTTTAATCACCAGGCTGATATCTTCCATGGCTTCCATGACTAATGATTTTCCCTCTGGCATAAAGCCCCACCTCATCATTTGAAATTTAATAAAATCGGCAGGCTGACCTGTAAGCCGAGTTCTGTAATGATGGTCATCCATCTAGCCTGACAGTTACCTGCCAGATCCAGCGTCCAGACCCGGGGGAAGGACGGGCCGCCCTCTTTCCCCTCTATTTGGACTTACTCCAGGTGGGGTTTGCCTGGCAGCTCAGTCACCTGAGCCCCGGTGAGCTCTTACCTCACCATTTCACCCTTACCGGGAAACCCGGCGGTATCTTTTCTGTGGCACTTTCCTGGGAGTTGCCTCCACTGGGTGTTACCCAGCACCCTGCCCTGAGGAGCTCGGACTTTCCTCGACTGCCTAAAGGACAGTCGCGACCATCCGATCAGCCTGCCCTGCTATAACTTGAGTGAATTGCTTGTATTACACTTAAATTATAGCACCCGCTGAAAAAACTGTCAAGTTTTATCAAAATATATTAAATTCAAACAACCGGATCTCAGGCCAGCTGCCAGGGAGATTCATCCCGGCTGGCTTCAATGATTTCCAGCTCCCGGGTCGGAAAATACTCCGCAAGATAGCTGGCAAGCAGCTCTCTAAAAATCTTTTCGGTGGCAAAATGACCGGCATCAATAACCGCCAGACCTCTTTCCCGGGCCTCCAGGAGTTCATGATATTTTACATCTCCGGTAAGAAAAAGATCGATTCTTTCGGAATCTGCCTCTTTGAGGAAATCTCCCCCACTGCCGCAGGCCAGACCAACCTGCTTAATCCTCCGGGTCAGGCTGCCTGAATATCTGAGAACAGCAGGACTCAAAGTCTGTTTAACCTGCTGGAGAAATTTCTCCAGGCTGACCGGTTCTGCCAGCCTCCCCAGCCGGGCCGGCTGAGGTTCATTCCGGTGCTGCTCCAGAGCAAAGATATCATAGGCCGGTTCTTCATAGGGATGGGCTTCTTTGAGAGATTCGATAATTCTGCTGCGGTCCCGGGCCTGATAGATAACCTCCAGGCGGTATTCCTCCACCTCTTCCCTTCTGTCCTGCTGGCCGACTGCTGGAGAGCTGCCTGCCAGGGGCTTGAAGGTTCCAGTTCCCGGAGTGTAAAAGGAAGCTTCCGCATAGTTACCGATATTGCCGGCACCGGCAGCAAAGAGAGCCTCTTGAACCTCATTAAGAAAATCCCGGGGAACAAAGACCACCAGCTTTTCCTGCTTGAGAGCTGACTCAAGATTTTCAACCTGCTTGAGCTCAAGCTTTTCAGCCAGAAAATCATTTAGGCCTCCCCGGGCCTGATCCAGGTTGGTGTGAGCGGCATAGACAGCCAGGTCGTTATTGAGAGCCCGGGCTATTAAACTGCCCCGGGGATGAGATAAATTTATACTTTTAACTCCCTGAAAAATCAGGGGATGGTGAACAATTAGAAGCTGGCAGTTCTTCTCCAGTGCTTCCAGGACAACTTTCTCTGTTGGTTCCACAGCAATCAGAATGCTGGTTACCTGCTTTTCCGGATCTCCCAGCTGAAGTCCGCTGTTATCCCAGTCCATGGCAGTTTCTAGGGGGGCCAGTTTTTCTATTTTGCCTGTAATATCTTTTATTTTAGGCATTTTATCCTCCTGTCCTGGTTAAAGTAAATATTAAACTTAAGATAACCAGATAATTGTATTAAAAATAACCGGGTATTTAAAATATTGATTGACCTGGCTGCTTTCTTAGGTTGAGCTGGTAAAACTATAAAAATAAAACCCTGTTCCCGAAATTCAGAACAAGGTTAATGGTTGGGCTGATTAAAATTGAGAGCCTGGTCGATAAAATTTTAAAATTTCTCGATTGGACAATTAAAGCTGTGCCACAGGGCTATTATCGGTTTTTTGGTTATGATATAAATGGTGGGCCCACCAGGATTTGAACCTGGGACTAGACGGTTATGAGCCGCCTGCTCTGACCAACTGAGCTATGGGCCCTAATGCTAGCTTATTATCTGACGCAATCATTATTATACGGGATATTGCAGCAGCAGTCAATAGAAATTCCCGGTTTTAAAAGGATAATATCTAACTTGAGAGCGGTTTAGGCTCCGATTGCTCAGTTTATCTCCAGTATTATAGCCTGCAGCTCCATAAAGGCTGTTTTGTAATCAGATTAAAGTTAATCCAGATAGTCCTTCAGCTTTCTGCTGCGGGTGGGGTGGCGGAGCTTGCGGAGAGCCTTGGCCTCTATCTGGCGGATGCGCTCCCGGGTAACTCCAAATTCCCGGCCCACCTCTTCCAGGGTTCGAGAACGTCCATCTTCAATGCCAAAGCGAAGCTCTAATACCCGCTTTTCCCTGTCGGTCAGGGTCTCCAGCACATCATCCAGCTGATCCTTGAGCAGCATAAAGGAAGCCGCTGAAGCCGGAGCAGGAGCATCTTCATCCTCAATAAAATCCCCCAGGTGGCTGTCCTCTTCTTCCCCGATGGGTGTCTCCAGAGATACGGGCTCCTGGGCAATTTTCATAATTTCTCTAACCTTATCGGCGCTGATATCCATCTCCTCTCCAATCTCATCAGGAGTGGGCTCCCTGCCCTTCTCCTGAAGCAGCTGTCGGGAGACCCGGATCAGCTTGTTAATGGTCTCAACCATGTGGACCGGAATTCTGATCGTTCTGGCCTGGTCAGCAATGGCTCTGGTTATGGCCTGCCTGATCCACCAGGTGGCATAGGGGCTGAATTTGTAGCCCTTACGGTAATCGAATTTTTCTACGGCTTTCATCAGCCCCATGTTACCTTCCTGTATTAGATCCAGAAAAAGCATACCCCGCCCAACATATTTTTTGGCAATACTGACCACCAGCCGCAGGTTGGCCTCGACCAGCTGCTGGCGGGCCTGCTGGTCTCCAGCCTCCATTCTCTTAGCCAGGTCCACTTCCTCTTCGGCTGTCAGCAAATCAACCTTGCCGATCTCCTTTAAATACATGCGAACCGGGTCATCAATCCCCACACCCTGAGGTACTTCCAGATCCAGCTCCCGGTCTTCCCCTCCGGAGTCCTCAGAGGAACTTTCACCCTCAGTGATTATATCTATATTTAAATCTTCCATCATTTCATAAATTTCTTCGATTTCTTCAGAATTTAATTCCACATCTTCCAGGGAATCCATAATATCCTGGTAGCTCAATTCTCCATCCTTCTGACCTTTCTGCAGCAATCCCTTAACTTCAGGCTGATTTTCCAGTTTTATCTCTTTTTTACTCATCACTGCTCCTCCTTTCTTCAGTGATCAACCTTTTATAGTAGAGCAGTATATCATTAATGGTGAATTTTTCTCCATTTTCTTTCTCTGAGAGAACTTCAATCAGGTTGTTTATTTCAGTTCGGACTCTGCGGTTTTTTATGGTTCTGGTAAGTTCAGCAAGCCTGGTCCGGGTTATCTGCCTGCCAGAATTTAAAAGTTCCCTGGAAACTATCTGTTTTTTCGTTCCGGAGATCTCAGCCAAAATTTCTGTGCTGGTTATTTCCGGGTCCTGCCAAATCAGCTCAGCCAGCTGCCGGGTTTCTCCCCGGAAATATCCTGGTTTTAAGCTGGCAAGAACCTGATTACGATACTTCTGGTTATGAATAATGGCTGCCAGCAGCTGCCAGTCTACTGATTCATCAGCGGAAGCTGAGGTAAGAGGTCTTCTCCTTTTTTTTGACTCTCTCTTATTATTGTTTGTTATCTTTATACTTCTCTGTTTTTCGATTTCTTCCTGCAATTTTTCGGCTGAAAGAGAAGTTTTTTCAGCTAAAACCCGGGCATAGGTTTCCCGGGCTAAATTATCTTCCAATTCTGCCAGAAAATTGATGCCCTCCCGGGCAGCCTCGAGCCTATCTTCAGGAGACTTTAGCTCATAACCCTCTAAAATTACATCCAGCCGGTATTCTACCAGTTCCCGGGCCCTATCCTTGTAACCAAGAAAGGTTTCGGCTCCCTGAGAGATAATAATATCATCGGGGTCACTCTCTTCCGGCAGATCGATTACTGACACCCTGAGTCCGGTCTGGTGGAGTATCTCCAGACCTCTCAAAGTAGCCATATTACCAGCTGTATCGGCATCATAGGCAATGTAAACTCTCTCGGCAAAGCGGTTAAGCAGCCGGGCCTGTTCCCGGGTCAGAGAGGTGCCGAGCGAGGCTACCAGGTTTTCAATTCCATACTTATGGCCCGTTAAAACATCTGTATAGCCTTCAACCACGATGGCCTCCCCGCTCTTTCGAATGGGGGATCTGGCCCAGTTAATTCCATAGAGAATGGTTTTTTTCGAAAAAATTTTGGTCTCCGGGGAGTTCAGATATTTGGGCTGATCATCCGGGCTGATGGCCCGGGCTCCGAAGCCCAGCACCTCTCCCCTGACATTATAAATGGGAAAAATTATTCGGTTGCGAAATTTATCATAGGTATTGCCTCCGGAAGCTCTGCCAATCAGACCGGCTTTAAGGAGAACCTCCTCCGAGAAACCTCTTCTGGATAAAAATTTAAGCAGCGATCTCCAGGAATCAGGGGCATAACCCAGCTGAAAATTTGATATATCTTTGCTGCTGTAGCCCCGCTCTTCCAAATAGCTGCGGGCTTCGGCGGCACAGTCCTCCTTTAGCAGAAGGTAATTATAAAAACGGGCAGCCAGCTGATTGGCAGCAAAAACAGCTTCTCGCAGTTTCAGTTCAGCCTGATCCACCGGATCTCCTCCGGGAAGCTCCAGTCCGGCTCTTTCAGCCAGCAGTGTCAGCGATTCCTGAAAGGAAAGGCTGTCTATCTCCATGACAAAGTTAATGACATCCCCTCCTGCTCCACAGCCAAAGCAATGATAAAACTGCTCCTCAGGGTTGACGCTGAAGGAGGGAGTTTTTTCCTGATGAAAGGGGCAGAGCCCCATGTAATTTTTCCCGGATTTTTTCAGGGAGACATATTCCTCCACCACATTTACTATATCAATCTCATGCTTGATTTTGGTGACAAACTCCCGCGGTATGGACGGCATGATTATCAATCCTCAAAGGGCCTAGGTATCAGGCCCAAAATTGGTTATTCTGATTTATTATTGTTGCTGTAATTATAAAGATAATCAAAAAATAAATTTTCCAGAAAAAATCCTGCTGCCCATTATATAGTTTCGGGACTGGAAAAGGGAAATCCTCCCGGGCAGCAGGGTAAAAAATTAAAGATAACCATAAAACCAGGGGGTGGGCAGCAGCAATTCCTGACCCCGTGAAATGGCATATCTGTCGGTCATTCCGGCAATATAATCCACCACTGCCTGTTCCCGCTCACCGCCTGCCGCCCGCCGGCTGAATTCTTCCGGCATCTTAGCTGCATTTTGATAAAAGTAATTATAGAGTTCTTCCACCAGCCGCTGGGCCTTATCCTCTTCTTTTTTGGCCAGAGAATCATAATAAACATTTTTAAAGAGAAATTTTCTCAGCCTGTCGGTGGCCTGTTTAATATCCGGACTCATTCGAATTCTCTTACTTTCCTGACTGGTCGAGATAATATCCCTGACCATGGTATCAATCCGACGGGAGGAGGTATATCCCAAAAGCTTCAGGCAGTCAGCCGGCAGATCCTCCTGGGTCAAAATTCCAGCCCGGAGAGAATCATCAATATCGTGATTGATATAGGCCACCCGATCGGCTATTTTAACTATCTGTCCCTCCAGAGTAGCGGGGAGAGTGCTGCCGGTATGATGAAGTATGCCATTACGGACTTCCAGGCTCAGATTAAGCCCGGGAGTTCCATCTGATCTGATTTCCAGCAGATCAACTACTCTGAGGCTCTGCTGGCTGTGATCAAAACCTCTGGTGGTCAGACGGTTTAAAACCTCCTCTCCGGCATGCCCGAAAGGGGTGTGCCCCAGGTCATGGCCCAGGGAGATAGCTTCAGTCAGGTCTTCATTGAGATTGAGAGCCCGGGCAATCGTCCGGGAAATCTGGGAAACCTCCAGGGTATGGGTCAGTCTGGTCCGGTAATGATCACCGGCTGGAGAGATAAAAACCTGGGTTTTATGCTTGAGACGACGAAAAGCCTTGCTGTGAATAATTCTATCCCTGTCATGTTGAAACAGGGTCCTGATATCACAGGGCTCTTCGGCCTCCCGGCGACCCTGGCTGGCCGAGCTTAAGACTGCCCGGGAAGACAAAATTTTTTCTTCTCTGAGTTCCAGTTCCCGGCGGCCGGAAAAATTAGTTGCCACGATAGCATCCCACCTTTTAAAAAATTCCGGAATCTTAAAAATGCTGATTAATTACGGAATTAATCAGGCTGATAGATCATAGCAGGTGATTTTCCAAGAAATTTTTCATAAAAATTTTAAAAAAGAGAGATTTATAATTATTCCGGAACAGCTAAAGATATTTCCAGTTCTCCAGAATCCAGTTTCTGCTTTAAAGATATTCCATCAGCTCTTCTGCTGACTCTTCAATCGATTTATTGGTAACATTAATTACCGGGCAGCCGATCCGGCGCATGATATTGTCGGCATATTCCAGCTCTTCATTTATTCTCTTAATGGAAGCATACTGGGAATCCGGGCTCAAGCCCAGGGATTTCAGGCGCTCCTGTCTGATTTCGTTGAGCAGCAGGGGGTCGATGGTCAGGCCAAAGATCTTATCATCGGGATTCTGGAACAATAGTTTTGGCACATCAACTTCGGGAACCAGTGGCACATTAGCCGCCCGATATCCCCGGTAGGAAAGATAGATGCAGAGCGGGGTCTTGGAGGTCCGGGAGACCCCGATCAGCACCACATCAGCAAGCTTGATCCCCTTTTCATCGTTACGGTCATCGTACTTAACGGTAAACTCCATAGCTTCTACCCTTTTAAAATAATTCTGATCAAGCTGATGGCGCAGTCCGGGCTGAAGCTGGGGTTTACTGTCTAATAGCTCCTCCATCTTTTCCATCACCGGGCCCATAATATCAACCATGGGGATCTCCCTTTCCCGACCCAGGTTGAAAAATTCCTGCCGCAGCTCGGGGTTCACCAGAGTATAAACGATCAGGGCGCTCTCCTCTCCAGCCTGGAGAATTATATTTTTTAACTCCCTGGTAGCTTTGACATGGGAAAACTTCTCCACCTCGATATCCTCTTCCTGAAACTGGCTGGCAGCGGCCTCGAAGACAGCATTGGCCGTCTCACCCAGAGAATCGGAAACAACATAAACCCGGATTGGTTCGCTCATAACCAGACCTCCTAATCTTCGTCCAGGGCAATCTCAGCTATATCCATAACAGGTTCTATCAGCTCAGCAACCTGTTCTAAAAGTCTGAGCCGATTTCTGCGCAGCTGACCGTCATCTACCATTACCACCACATTATCGAGAAATTCATCAACCGGTGTTTTTAGATCAGCTATAGCAAGCAGGGCTGGAAAGTATTTCTCACTACTGTAATACTCCTTAACCTCAGCAGCAGCCTGCTTATACTTATTCCAGAGATTTTTTTCCTCCTGATCCTTAAGGAGATCTGGAGAAAATTCTTCTGCCGGTTCTCCCTGACTGGCTAAGTTCTGGCAGCGCTGCAGGCCGTACATCAGGGCCAGGAAGTCCTGGTGGTCTCTTTCTCTGAGCTGCATAACTGCCTGACAGCGGGCAGAGATATCATCAAGATCAAAGCTGTTCTTTGCCAGGACAGCATTAATCACATCGTAGCGGATGCCCTCATCGGCCAGATAATTGCGGAGACGCTGCTGAAGAAAGTCCAGCACCCTTTCCCTTACCTCAGAGGCTGCTCCGATTTCCCGCTGCAGCTGCTGAAAAAGATCCTTTAAGTTCAGATCCAGATCCTTTTTAATTATCATCCTGATAATGGCAGTAGCCTTCCGCCTCAGGGCAAAGGGGTCCTGTGAACCGCTGGGAATGTTGCCAACAAAGAAATTGCTCATTATATCATCGGCTTTATCGCTTATGCTTAAAATTAAGCCAGGCTTGCTCTGGGGTAGTTCATCCTGAGAACCTGAGGGCAGATACTGCTCGGCTATGGCCTGAGCCACCGCTTCGCTCTCTCCGGCCAGCCGGGCATATTCTCCCCCCATGAATCCCTGCAGGGAGGCAAATTCCCGTACCATCTCGGTGGCCAGATCAAATTTAGCCAGCCCGGCAGCCCGGATAGCCTGTTTTTTAACCTCCTCATCCTGAGAGACTGCAGGACTTATCACCCGGGCAATATTCTTCAACCGATCGACCTTATCGGCCAGACTGCCCAGTTCTTCCTGATAAACGATGTCTGTCAGCCGATCATTAAATTCTTCCAGGCTTTTCTTCTGATCCTCACGGTAAAAGAAAACAGCATCAGCCAGCCGGGCCCTGATAACCATTTCATTACCATTGACTACTTCATTCAGGTGGGGATCATCTCCGTTCCTGACACCGACAAATTTATTGATTAGGCTGCCAGATTTTTCCAGGGGGAAATAGCGCTGATGTTTTATCATTGAAGTTGTTAAAACTTCATCGGGCAGGCTGAGGAAATCCTGAGAAAACTCCCCCTGAAAGGCAGTGGGGTATTCCACCAGGTTGACAACCTCCTGCAAGAGCCCCTCAGGTCGGACCGCTTCTACTTCTGGAGGCAGCAGTTCATCCAGCTGGGCTAATATTCTACTGCGCCGTTCCTCATTTTTAACCAGCACCTTCTCTCCGGCAAGCTGTTTGAAGTAGCGACCGGCTGAGGGAATTTCCAGCCTCTCCGCTCCCAGAAAACGATGGCCCCTGGTGACCCGGCCGCTTTCAAGTCCGGCCAGTTCAAAATCAATTACCTTATCATCCAGCAGAGCCAGCAGCCAGCGGATCGGCCTAACGAAACGATAGTCTTTATCCCCCCAGCGCATCTTCTGGGGCTGAGGCAGGGAGTTTATTATTTCCGGCAGCAGGCTCTCTAAAACTTCGCCGGTCTTCTTGCCCTCAATCGTTCTTTCAGCAAAGAGATAACCATCCCGGATTACCACCTCATCGAGACTGATATTCTGACCCCGGGCAAAGCCTTCGCCGGCTCTGGTGGGGTTGCCCCTATCATCAAAGGCTATCTCTTCAGCAGGTCCTCTAACACTTTCTTCCTTGTCAGACTGGCTCTCTGCCAGACCTCGGCCGTGCAGAACCAGACGGCGGGGGGTGGAGTAACTGGTAAATTCAGCAAATTCAATCCGGGCCTCGCTGAATTTCTCCCGGGCCAGCCGGGTTAAGTTTTTCCTCAGACCGGCTATCATCCCGGCGGGAATCTCCTCCGTTCCTATTTCTAAAATTAGTTCAGCTGACATCGGCATCATCCTCCCTGCTCATCATTTCCAGATAACCGGAGGCACAATCCTGGGCCAGATCCCTGACCCGCTTGATGTAGCGGGTTCTTTCTGTAACACTGATTGCCCCCCGGGCATCAAGGATATTAAAAATATGAGAACATTTCAGGGTGTTGTCATAGGCCGGCAGCGGCAGATTGCTGTCGTTACAGAGCCGGGCCTCTTTTTCACAGAGCTCAAACATCTGCTGCAGCCGACCGGTATCGGCTATTTCAAAATTATACTTTGACTGCTGATATTCATTGGCATGGTAAACATCGCCGTAGGTGACATCGCCAACCCAGCAGAGATCGTAGACACTCTCCTCCTGCTGGAGGTACATGGCAATTCGCTCCAGGCCATAGGTCAGTTCGACTGTCACCGGATCGGTATCATAACCTCCCACCTGCTGGAAGTAGGTGAACTGAGTAATCTCCATACCGTCCAGCCAGACTTCCCAGCCCAGTCCCCAGGCGCCCAGAGTTGGTGCCTCCCAGTTATCCTCAACAAAACGAATATCATGCTCTCGAGGAATGATTCCCAGCTCCTCCAGGCTCTCAAGATAAAGCTCCTGAATATTTTCCGGTGAAGGTTTTAAAATCACCTGATACTGGAAGTGGCGCTGGACCCGGTTGGGGTTTTCTCCATAACGGCCGTCCTGGGGGCGGCGGGAGGGCTGGACATAGCCGGTCCGCCAGGGTTTTCTGCCCAGGGCTTTCAGAAAGGTGGCAGGACACATGGTACCGGCTCCCACCTCGACATCATAGGGCTGCTCGATAACACAGTTATTTCTGCTCCAGTAATCTGTCAGTTTTTGAATAATCTCCTGAAAATTCATGCTTCCCACTCCTCTTAAAATATATAATTCTTTTAGTGTTTCGCTCTGATAAAGAAAAGCCTCCCTCCCTCGGGAACGAGGCGTTCTGTACTGCTGATTTATCTGCCGGAAAAGTTTCAGCCCCTGAACGGCAGAAGCTTCAATTTAAAGCAAAAACTTTAGTTAAAGCATTAAATCGAAATATTTACTAAGCAAAAGCTTTAGTTAAAGCATTAAATCGAAATTTTTTACTAAGCAGAATCTTAAGTTAAAGCATTAAGTTAAAACATATAAGTTAAAACATATCAAGGAATCTCCGGGAGCGAAGATTTAACTCCAGATGATAGCTGATAAATTCATCCAAAATTCTGTTGATCTTGCTCCGGGCTGAGCAGGAAATTTTCAGCCCGGCTGGCAGCTGATACCCCCTGTTTTTAATGATTTTCAAAACCTGATAAACTTCGCCGGTAATTGCAATAGTTTTTTCAGCTAAAGAGTTTTCACCCTCAGGGTTTTCAGTCTGATGATTTTCAGCTGAAAGAGTATCTCCTGGATAATTTTCTGCTGAAGAGGCTTGAGCTTTTGAGTTTTCCCGGGAAATATCCTCAGCCAGAACCAGACCGCCTTCTGGTATCGAAAATGCCAGATTTCGAGAGGTAGAATACTCCTCTTTTAGGCAGTTATCATCATCCAGCCGAAGCGAAAATCCCAAATATTCCAGCATCAGCAGACGGAAAATTAGGTGAATCAGACGGAAATCCTCATCTTCCCGGGCTTCCTCCAGCTGATAGAGAGTAGCTAACAGATGCTTAAAAAGAGCGGCATCGGACTGAGCGGTGCCGGCCAGGTAATAAAATTCCAATACATAACTGCCGTAGCTCATTTTTTTCAGGTCCTGGCGCAGGGCCTGAAAACTGTGTTTGCTGGTAAGTTTATTGAGCTGACCCAAGCCCTGGCCCTGGTAATACTCCAGCTCATTCCAGGAAAATTTCTGCAGCAGTCCGGACTTAAAGGAAGTGGTTTTCTTGCTGCCGGTTACTGCAATCCGGGCCAGTCCGTAATCCCGGGTATAAAAGGTTACCAGGGTATCGGATTCACCTAAATCCATGCTGCGCAGCACAACCCCCGAAGTTTTTCGGGATGACATTTAAGCTACTCCTCCTCATCGGTTACAATTTCCACTCCAGAACTGGTACCAATTCTGTTAGCTCCAGCATCCAGCATATCGAGAGCATCGGAAAAATTTCTGATACCCCCGGAAGCCTTTACCCCGACATCCCGGCCAACGGTCTTTCTCATCAGGCTGACATCTTCGGTGGTGGCATTGCCGGGACCAAAGCCCGTCGAGGTTTTAACAAAATCTGCCCCGGCGTCCCGGGCTAATTCACAGGCTTTCACAATCTCATCATCATCCAGATAACAGGTTTCAATTATAACCTTGACGATAATATCGGAGGTCACCCCGGCAGTGTTGGTGGAATCAACCACCGATTTGATATCGGACCTGACCAGGTCATAGGCTCTGGATTTAAAGGCGCTGAGATTCATTACCATATCCATCTCCTGAGCTCCATTTTTGATGGCATTTCTGGTCTCGAAGGCTTTGGTCTCGGTGGTGTTGGCACCCAGGGGAAAACCGATAACCGTGGTTACCTTAACCGAACTTTCTTTAAGCTGCTTGGCAGCAAAGGGGACAAAAATGGGATGAATACAGACCGAAGCAAATTCATGTTCTTTAGCCTCCTGGCAGAGTTTTTTAATATCCTCCACCCTGCCGGTGGGCCGTAAAAAGGTATGATCAATCATCTTTGCCATATCTTTAGGTTTGATAGCCATAAGCAATTATCACTCCTTATATAGTTACCCCGTAACACATCAACCGGAAAATTTATTAAAAGAAAAATATAAGTCAATAATTATATTCTCGGTATAATCTCATTGTCCTTCCTGAAAGAGGAGAAATCTCTGAGAGAAAGCTGGAGCTTCTGACTTACTAAAGAAAAATATCTGAAAAATAGCCTGCGGCTCCGAACTGACTGAGGAGAGATATCTGACAGAAAACCGGCTGCTACAAACTTACTGCAGAAAAATTACTGCTCTTTATAACCCAGTCTTTTCAGCCACTGCTCATCCTTGCGCCAGTTCTTTCTGACTTTGACCCAGAGGTCAAGGTAGACCTTGCGGCCCAGCATTCTTTCGATTTCCTTCCGGGCCCGGCTGCCGATCTTCTTCAGCATGCCGCCGCTCTCGCCGATAATAATTGCTTTGTGGCTGCTGCGCTCAACAAAGATATTGGTCCTGAGATAATAGAGGTCCTGCTCCTCCCTTTCCTTCATCTCCTCCAGCTGAACAGCTGTTCCATAGGGAATTTCATCATAGAGCAGCTGGAAAATCTGCTCCCGGACCAGCTCTTCAATTAAGTCCCGCTCCAGCTGATCGGTATACATCTCTTCGGGATAATATTGAGGCCCCTCGGGAAGCTGCTGATAAATTTTATCCCTTAAGTTATCCAGTCCCTGACCGGTTTCAGCCGAAACTGCCAGGGGCGGGAGATCAGTACGGCGCTGAAAGTCAGCTAAAATTCTCTCAAGCTTATCCGGCTTAACCCTGTCAATCTTATTTGCCACCAGAATAACCGGTCTGTCAGCCTCCTGAATCTTTTCAAAGATAAACTGATCTCCACTCCCGTAGCCTGCCGGAGCATCGACCAGAAAGATCACCAGATCAACATCTCTGATTCCGTAATAGATTTCATCGAGCATGTACTCATCGAGTTTATTTTTAGCCCGGTGAACTCCAGGGGTATCAACAAAAACAGCCTGATAGCAGGCTGTTGTCAAAATGGCCCGTATTCTTTTTCTGGTGGTCTGAGGCCGGGAGGAGATTATCGCAGCCTTAGCCCCGATCAACCTGTTCACCAGGCTTGATTTGCCAACATTGGGCCTGCCAACCACCGCCACAAAACCTGAACGATAGCTCATGATTGCTCCAGATCCCCGGCGGTAAAATGTTCCGGGAGGAGCTCACCGGCTGTCCGGCTCAGCTCAGCTCCGGCTAGATTTAACATCATCACATCCATTTCGGGATTAAACTCGTTCATGACCTGCCGGCAGGCCCCGCAGGGCGAAACCGGCCGGGCAGTATCGGCAGTAACCGCCAGGGCAATAATTTCCCTTTCCCCGGCAGTAATGGCCTGAAAAATTGCCGTCCGCTCGGCACAGATGCTCAGAGGATAGGAGGCATTTTCAATATTAGCTCCGGTATAAATGCTGCCCGAAGCAGTCAGAACTGCTGCTCCCACCGGGAAGGGAGAATAGGGTACATAGGCCCGTTCCCTGGCTTCCCGTGCCTTTTCTTTTAGTTTATCTCTGGCTGTCTGGTCCAGTTGATTTTCCATGCTTATCCTCCTTTGGCGCTGCAGGGCTGTGATAGCTGACTTTGTAAAATCTCATTGTTTTATTATTTTTTGAGATTACTGCTGATATAACTAACTTTATACAGCTGGTCTCAAGATACAGCTGTTTTCTGATTGGACCGGAATCCAATTTCAGTAATTTATCTCAGCATTAAGGGGCACCACCTGAATCCAGGTTCTGCCGGGGAGAAATTCCAGAGGTTCTCCCTTCCGGTTATAATATTCTGTCTCTCCCTGAGAGTCTTTCAGCCAGTAGCCGGAGGTGGCGGTGCCTTTTTGAAAAAATAGCAGCTCACCCTGAGAATCTAATTCCATCCGGAGTCTGCCAACATCATCGATCACCCGGGTTGGTACATACTTAACTATAATGTTTTCTGCAGCAAGCTGTTTTCCGGTGGTATCAAGATGAGGCCTGCTGGCATCTCCCAGATAGCGGAGGTAAGCACCGCTCTCCTCGGCAAAATGATAGCAGACGGTATAACCACCCCAGTATCTAATCTCAATTTCAGGAGCACTCTCAAATTCTGACCTGTTCTCTGAAGTTTTTTCTTCAGCTGGATTGGCAGCAGGCAGAACAGCAAAATATTTCTCCCTAACATGCTGCGGTAAGCTATCACTGCCGGTATATACATTGTGGGGACGGGATCTATCGCTTTCTCTCCAGTAATAGCTGCCCCGGCTGATCTCATCATAATTTTCAACCTGAAGCTGGGAGAGATACTGATAACCCAGGGGGCTGGCTCCAATATGAAGCAGCCTGCTGTCATAACCGGAGGCGGTCTCCACCATGTAGGAGCGGAGACTGCGGATCGGCCCTATCTCCTGCGGCACCCGAGAAAAATAGAAGGCCAGAAAACGGGTTATACCACCTTCCACCAGAAATTCATAAACAAGATCAGCTTCATTAAGCCCGGTCTGAGGTCGGGAAGAGGGATGATTTTCAATTACCACGGCCAGGGGACGTCTTAAGCCGGGCTGGAGATCTCCGGGCTGGACTGTAGCTCTGAAAAACTCTTCCAGCTGTCTGCTGCCTGGTGAGGAACTCACTCCTGAAAGATCAAGTCCGGTCTTATCTTCCATTTCCTCCAGTCTGAGGACTTCTTCCCGGAAAATGAAAAAATCAAAATCAAAAAAATCAGCGGTTAGATAAAGCAATCCCGCTCCCAGGACCAGAACCAGGATGATAACAGCGATCACTTCTTTTCTAAGGCTGTTAAATATCCCAGGATGGTTAAATTTTTTAAGGTAGTTAAGCATCTGCTCCCCCTCAACCTTCTGCCAGTTTCTTCTCGGAAACCAGCCGAACCTTTTTGATCCGGTGGCCGGTGGTGGAGACTACCTTTATTTCCAGCCCCTCTTCCTGAATGCTTTCTCCCTCCCGGGGCAGATAACCGAGTTTATAGAGAATATAGCCGCTGATGGTTTCATAGGTTTCACCATCACCCAGGGGCTGGTCAAGATATTCATTAATTTTATCTATATCAACCCTGCCGTCGACCAGCAGCTCATGGTCGGAAAGAGGCTCAATCTCCTTCCTGTCGGGATCAAATTCATCCTGAATATCACCTACTATCTCCTCCAGCAGGTCTTCGATGGTAATCAGACCGGCTGTTCCACCATATTCATCCAGGACAATAGCCATGTGCTCCTTCCGCCTTTTCATTTCATTGAGAAGCTTATTAATGGGCTTGCTTTCAGGTATAAAATAAATCGGCTTGATAAACTCCTCCAGAGTATATTCTTTATTCTCTAAAAGCATAATCAAGAGATCTTTGACATATACCAGTCCGGTTATCTCATCAATCGACTCCTCAAAAACCGGAATCCGGGAGTAGCCGTGTTCCACGGCAAGCTCAACAACCTCCTGGACCGGGGTGGTATTCTCCACACAGATCATATCGGTTCGGGGAACCATTATTTCCCGGACCAGAATATCATCGAAATCAAAAATGCTCTGAATCATTTCGCTTTCAACTTCTTTGATGGCTCCTTCCTTTTCCGAAACATTGACAAAGCGCCGGATCTCTTCTTCGGAAAGAAAGGCTGAAGACATTACATTTTCAGCCCCAATAATAATTTTGATTAACCAGGAAAAGAAGACCACAAAGGGGGCAAATATTTTTTCCACCCAGATTAAAAAGGGAGCAACTTTTATGGCATAGGAGAGAGATTTATTATTGCCCAGTGATTTAGGTGTGATCTCACCAAAAACTAAAATTAACAGAGTCATCACCCCGGTGGCAATACCTACTCCCCGGCTGCCGAAGAGCTCAATGGCAATTGAGGTGGCAATGGCGGAAGCGGCAACATTTACCAGGTTATTACCAATTAGAATCGTGCTGAGCAGCCTGATTTCATCCTGAAGAAGCTCATCGGCAACCCTGGCTTTTTTATCACCCTCATTAACCATATCCTTAAGTTTTACCCGGCTGACAGCCATAAAGGCCGTTTCCGAGCCGGAGAAAAATGCTGACAGGAAAAACAGAATTATCAGCAGTGTTATTTGAATAGCCATCAGGCAGTCCCCCCTGAACCGGTCATTACTCCCGACCGAGCCCAAATTCAGTCAGTATTTCCTCTTCTCTCTTTCTCATAGTCTTTCTTCCAGCCTGCTCCCGGTGATCATATCCCAGCAGATGGAGAAGACCGTGAACTGTCAGGTAACCGATCTCTCTTGTAAGAGAATGTCCATATTCCCGGGCCTGCTCCCTGGCCCGGCCGCAGGCTATGATAATCTCACCCAGGAGCTCCTCATCGATAGGAAAGGAAAGCACATCGGTTACCTCATTGCGGCTGCGATAGCGGTGATTTAATTCTCGAATCTTTTCATCTGTTACCAGAGTAATGCTGAGCTCTCCTCCAGTTATACTGAGCTCCCCACACTCCTGCTCCTGCTTAAGAGCAGATTCTGCCAGTTCTTTAGTTTCTGTCAGCAGCTCCGGACTGATTATTCTTTCCGGAACCTGACTTGTTATCAGCACCTTTATCTCCTGAGCCACTACCCTTTAACCTCCCCATTTCCTCTTCTATTTCCTCGGGATATTCCACCCGCTGATGATAAATTCCGGTCAAGATCCTGCTGAAACTTTCCCCTATAAGGTTAAGCTCCTTCAGGGTTAGATTGGATTCATCCAGCTCATTTTCAATCAATTTTTCCCGGATTAAGCCCCTGACCACGCTCTCAATCCGGCTGTGATTGGATTTATTAAAATTCTTGGACCTGACAGCTGCCTCACAGACATCGGCCAGCATGATCAGGGCAGCCTCCTTGGTCTGGGGTCTGGGGCCCTCATACCTGAAGTCACTCTCATTCAGACTGGAGCGGGTCTCACTCTGCTGGGCTTCCTGATAGAAATAGGAGATCAGATTAGTTCCCTGATGCTGCTCGATTATATCGATTATTTCCTGAGGTAGATTATATTCTCTGGCCAGTTCCACCCCATCCCTGACATGAGACCTGATAATCAGAGCACTGAGATTGGGCTTAATATCATTGTGGGGATTATTGTCCCCGAACTGGTTATCACTAAAAAAGAAGGGGCGCTTCAATTTGCCGATATCATGATAGTAGGCAGCAACCCTGGTCAGCAGAGAGTCAGCCCCGATCTGATCAGCGGCATTTTCTGCCAGATTCCCTACCAGCACGCTGTGATGATAGGTTCCCGGAGCTTCAATCAAAAGCCTCTTTAAAAGAGGGTGACTGGGGTTGGAAAGTTCCAGCAGCTTGACCGCTGAAGTTAGCTTAAAACCATTCTCCAGATAGGGCAGCAGCCCGTTGGCCAGGATGGCTACCAGCAGTCCGTTAGCCAGCCCTATGCCGGCAAAGATAATATAATCAAGCAGGAGCTGGGCCGGGTTGAGAAAATTCAAGACCATTATTGTAAGCACCAGAGCACCGCTGACATTAAAGCCGGCCTTGACCAGATCGCTGCGCTGGCTTACCTCAGCAACACTGAAGGCCCCAACCATGCCGCCGACAAAATAGGAAGCGGCCAGCAGGAAATTCCCGCCAAAAAGCACCGGCAGCAGCAGAGAAATATAGATAGTGACCGCCACCGCAGCAGCTGTTTTAATCAGCACGGTGACCAGAATGGAAACCATAGCTACCGGTGCCAGATAGGCCAGAAACTCCAGCTGAAAACGGCTGATAATCCAGGCGATGGCAAACAAAATTATAATCAAACTTTCCAGGAGAAATACCTGGTTGTTCTCCTGCCAGATTTCTTGATGATAATTAATAAAATAATAGAAAATAACCAGAGTTATAATGATAAAATAAAAGGCTATCCCGGTAATTTGAAACCAGCTGATCTCCCCCCGACTTAAACCAAACTCTTCCAGCAGTTGAAACTCCAGCTCGGAAATCTCCTGGCCCTGCTGAACTATCATCTCACCGGATCTGACGGTGGTAGTGACCGGTTCGATGCCTGCCAGAATAGTCTGTTCTCGCTCGGCGACAGCCTCCTCATCTACCACCAGATTGGGAACCAGCAGAGGTGCAAAAAAATCGATCAGATTATCCACTTCTCCCTCATCCCGAAGGTCGGTAAAAATTTCTCGAAACTGCTCCCGGTTATCCTGCTGCTCATCGCTGTAAAGAGGACCCTGATAGAGAGAACTCAATGTCTCCTCCAGCTGAAGCCTTAGTGCTGCCAGTTCGGCATTGCTGAGACCGAGAAAGAATTCCCACTGCTCCTCGGTTATCATCAGGTCGTAATCGGCAAAGAAAACCTCTGCCTCATTCAGAGAAGCCTCTTCTTCCCGGGCTTCCAGAAGAAAGTCAAATATTTCAGCTAATTTTTCCCGGGTTATCTCCAGGGCCTGACGATTTTCCTGATAGATCGGACTGAGGTTTTCCAGAGCAAGTTCCTGACGGGCTCCGGTAGCCTCTTCATCGATAATAGTCCTGGTTTCAGGGGCTCTAATATCAACCGGGCTTTCCTGGCCGACAGCAAATTCCATCTCCCGGGGAATCATATCAACGGTAAGAATCAAAAGAATGACCAGACAGAACAGAAGGCTGATGAAAATTTTTCGGGTTCTATCATTTTTCGAGCCATAAATTTTATCCTTTATTCTGATAAAAACTTTCTTAATACTATCCATTATCAACCATCCTCAGGCCTGAAGCCAGCTGAATATCTTGCTGGCAATCTGTTTCCTTAATTCTCTTCTTCATGTTTTTCATAGGCCTCGATAATTTTTCGCACCAGATCATGTCGGACAACATCGGTTTCATCAAGATAGATGAATTCTATACCGGGAATCGATTTAAGGATCTTTTTAACTTCATTCAGCCCGGAAGATTTGCTGTAGGGCAGATCAACCTGAGTCACATCCCCGGTTATTACTGCCCGGGAATTAAAACCGATCCGGGTCAGCAGCATCTTCATCTGTTCAGTGGTGGTATTCTGGGCTTCATCCAGAATAACATAGGAATCATCCAGAGTTCTGCCCCGCATATAGGCCAGGGGAGCCACTTCTATGATATCCTTTTCCAGATACTGATTTACCCTCTCCGGTCCCAGCACATCAAAGAGCGAATCGTAAAGCGGTCGGAGATAGGGGTCGACCTTCTCCTGGATATCGCCAGGCAAAAATCCCAGCTGTTCTCCAGCTTCAATAGCAGGCCGGGTGAGTACAATCCGGTTGACATTGTGATTTAACAGGTTTTTGACTGCCATAACCACAGCCAGATAGGTCTTGCCTGTACCGGCTGGACCTATGCCAAAAACAATATCATATTTTTTCATGGCATCAACATAAATTTTCTGGCCCAGCGTTTTAGGCTTTATCTCCCGTCCCTTGTAGCTTACCTGCAGTACCTCATCATATATTTTCTGACAGTTCTGTTCGGGATTTTCCTGAAGGAGTTCAATAATATGCTTGATCTGCCTTTCATTGATCTTATCACCATTTTCCAGCAGACAGATCAGTTCCTCCAGCACCCGGACAGCCAGGCTGACTTCGGATTTAGAACCCAGAATTTTAATTTCGCTGCCCCGGGCTATCAGCTTAACATCAATTTTTTCTTCTATTGTTTTAAGATTATCATCAAGCTGTCCAAAGAGCCTCCGGGCCTGATTATAATCCTTAACAGAAATAACTTCCTTGACTTCCTCTCCCACATTCATCCTCCTTCAAAAATATCGCTCTATCATATTCTTCCCGGACTAAAGCCCAGTATGCTGCAGACTCAAATTATAAAATAAACAGTTCTGCAGTATTACTCATAATATTCCAGTTAAATGAGGAAATTCCTGCCTTCCTGCTCCGTCTTATAACAACTCTTATTATATCACAATATCTTCAGCTTACAAATAGGGGTTAATAAAGGACAAAAAGAGGGAAAGCAGCCGGGTCCGGCTGCTTTCTTTTGACTTAATATCTGCTTCAAAAAATTTGAAATAAATTCTGGGGTTTTCAACCCGGCTGATGGTAACAGGCTATGCTGAGAAAGAAAATATTGCGACTAATCAGCATTAATCTCTCATCCTATTTAAAATGATCCTCTGCTCGACCTGAGCAACCAGGCGGCGGGTGTAATTTACAGTATCGGGATTGACGCTGATACTGTCGATGCCGGACTCTACAAGAAATTCAGCCAGTTCGGGATAAACCGAGGGGCCCTGACCGCAGATTGAGACCGTACATCCTCGATTGCCGGCTACCTCAATCAATTCCTTAATGGCTGTTTTAACAGCCGGATTCCGTTCATCAAAATAACCCATCCGGCTCAATATTCCGGAATCCCGGTCGGCTCCCATTACCAACTGGGTCAGGTCATTACTGCCGATGCTGAAGCCATCGATCAGAGAGCAGAAATCAGCTGCCTGGAAGATCACCGAGGGAACCTCAGCCATGATCCAGATCTTGAAATCTGCCCCCCTTTCCAGTCCCTCTTCCTTCATAATCTCAAGCACCTGCTCAATTTCCCAGGTGGTCCGGACAAAGGGCAGCATGACATAGACATTCTGGAGGTTGAAATCCTGGCGAACCCGTCTCAGAGCCTGACACTCCAGCCGAAAACCCTCCTGATATTTCTCAGAGATATAACGGGCTACTCCCCGCCAGCCGATCATGGGGTTGTTTTCCACCGGCTCAACCTCTTCTCCGCCCTTTAAACCTCTAAACTCATTGGTGCGAAAATCGCTCATTCTGACAACCAGAGGGCGAGGATAGATTTCCTGAGCCACGGTAGCAATTGATTCCGAAAGCTGCTTGATGAAGAGATCACCCTGCCCCTGTTCCAGCAGATAAATGGGATGGGCTCCAATCACATTGGAAAAGATAAATTCCACCCTCATCAGACCGATGCCGTCAAAATCAAGATCCTTATAGCGGTTAATCAGATGAGGCTCACCCAGATTCATGTAGATTTTAGTTCCGGTAATTGGCCGATAGGGCTGAGGTTGAACTGCTTCTGCTGTTTTCTTCTCTCCGATCTCCTTACCGGATTTTTTCTCCTCTACTTCTCCCTCATAAACCACCCCTCTGGTGGCATCAACCGTAACCAGCTGTTTGTTTTCCAGAATCCTGGTAGCATCACCGCAGCCAACGATACAGGGAATACCCAGCTCCCGGGAGACAATGGCAGCATGACAGGTGCGACCACCCTCATCGGTAACCACCGCTTCAGCCCGGCGCATAGCCGGAACCATATCGGGATTGGTCATCTCAGTTACCAGGATATCTCCCTCCTTAACCCGATCTAAATTGGTCAGGTCGAGAATTTTAACTACCTGACCGCTGGCTGTTCCGGGGGAGGCATTTAAACCTCTGACCAGCGGGGTTAAAGAGGCCTGCAGTTCAGGCTTCTTCCCTGTCTCCTCCTCTTCCCTACGGGCTGAGGTAGCAATCTTATTTAAGGTGGTAATCGGCCGGGACTGCAGGATATATACCTGATCATCCTGCCCGGCGATGGCCCATTCAATATCCTGAGGACTGCCATAGAGCTGCTCGATCAGCCTGGCCTGTTCAATCAGGTCAGTCAGATCCTTATCAGTGAGAGAGGGGCTGGCAACCGCCTCTTCTCCCAGGTAGGATGCCGTTCTGACAATTTCAGTTCCGGTTTTCTCTCCAGACTTTTCAACAATCATCTTAATCTTCCTGCTGATATTCTGCTCTATAATCTCACCACTATTTTTATCAATCACATAATCATCGGGGGTAACCAGACCGGAGACCACAGCTTCACCCAGACCCCAGCTGGAATTTATCAGGAGTTGATCCTGCCTTTCATTGAGGGGATTAACTGTAAAGATAACTCCCGACTTTTTGCCCTGAATCATCTGCTGCACTACTACACTTAAGGCAACCTCCAGATGATCAAAATTCTTTTCCTGGCGGTAATAGATAGCCCGGGGTGTCCAGAGAGAACTCCAGCACTGTTTGACATGATAGAGCAGCTCCTCCTCTCCCCGGATATTGAGATAGGTTTCCTGCTGACCGGCAAAGGAAGCCTCGGGCAGATCTTCAGCAGTGGCAGAACTTCTCACAGCTACCCTGGCAGTTTTGATGCCTCTCTCCTGCAGCTTCTGATAGGCCTGAAAAATTTCCTGCTGAATTTCCCGGGGAAAATCAGCTCCAGCCATCTCTCCCCGGATCTCCCGGGAAACTCGCTGCAGTTCAGCAGAGTCTTCCTGTTCCAGCTCGACCAGCAGACTGGAGATCAACTGCTGAAAATTGTTAATCTTTACGAACTCTCGATAGGCCTGGGCAAGCAGGCAGAATCCGGGAGGAACATTAACTCCATTGATGGTAAGTTCGCCCAGATTGGCTCCCTTCCCTCCGGCCAGGTCGCCATCCTCCCGGGAAAGTTCTTCAAACCATTTGATATAATCCATCCAGCTGTCACCTCTTTCCTGCTTATTAAAAATATTAACCACTGTTACCAGTAATCAGATTTTTTACAGCAAATTTATCAGGAGCAGGCCCTGCAGCTGTCAAGGAATCCAGTTTATGAAGAGACAAAAAGTTAATCCTTCTCAGGGTGATACCCGGCAAACAACCTGTCTTAAGGCTACTCCCGGCGCCGATAGGAAAAGAGATAGGGCCGGCGGCTTCGTGGTTGAGAAAGAATCTCTCTGAAAATCATGGCTCGAACAAAGTTATTCCGGGTCAGAGCCAGGTCCTCTTCGGTCAGCATTTTAACTGGACCTTTCTTTCTCTCCCTTCCATATTCCAGGCTGACAACCTGAAGCTCACCCTGACTGTCCCGCTGCTGACGAGCCTCCTTTCTTTTCTTTTCTGCCTTGAGAGAGGCCTGCGAAATTTCAGACTTAAAGGTGGCCTCAGCCGCACTTTCCTGCTCCCGGGAAGGTTCTTTACCAAACTTGTCATCGATATCGGAAAGATCCAGTTCAAAACCTTCAGGAATCCCCCTGCCCGGGGGAGAACTCTCGCTGCTGCGGGAAGGAGAGGAATCCCGTCTTCTTTTTCTCGAATCGGTCTGAGTGGGCCGGGATGATTCCGGCTTATCTCCTTTCTCTCCAGTACCTTCCTGCTCCTGCTTGATTTTTTCAAGTATTCTTAAGAAAAACTGCAGGATCCGGGTTATAATAATAAAGAATATTAAAAGCGGCAGGAGGGCATAAATAATCTCCATGATGATCCCTCCTTAGTTATTACCTCGTTTGTTTTTATCTTTACCGCCAATATCTTTACCGGATTTACCCTCATCATCTTCCTGAATCCGGGAAATAGCATCTCTCATATCGGTGTCAGCTTCAATGTTCTGCAGGTTAAAGTAATCCATTACCCCCAGATTTCCGCTGCGCAAAGCTTCAGCCATGGCCAGGGGAACTTCGGCCTCAGCTTCCACTACCTTGGCCCGCATCTCCTGAACTCTGGCTCTCATTTCCTGCTCTTCAGCAACGGCCATGGCCCGTCTTTCTTCAGCCTTGGCCTGGGCAATATCCTTATCAGCTTCGGCCTGATCCTTCTGCAGTCCGGCACCGA
>PWFW01000166.1 GCA_003554225.1 Halanaerobiaceae bacterium
GCCAGGAAGTAGAGGATGAAAGAGAGCGTTTTCGTAAATTTATAGATAATGTTTTTGATAATGTTAATCCAGACCTATAACTCAGTATAAATCAGTCAGCAAAATTCTTCCAGAGTACTTCTGGTTTTATGAAAGATTTTGTTTTAATTTAACTTCGTTATTTCAGCTTTTAACTATCAGAAAATTACCAATAAAATTTTCTCAGGGATTATTTCTTGACAGCTTTGTGCTGCTTGTATTATAATTATTGACGGTTAGACCTGTTTATCAAATATTAAGACAATTTATTTGACCTTTGCATAATCTTAGCATAAAAACAGCATATATCGGCATTTAACTTAATAAGCGGGCTCGTTAAGTGAGGCTACTGTATAAACACAGGCTGCTGCCCGGAAACGTCCAGAGACGCCAACGGGTATAACAAACTTCTCCCGGCCTAAGGGGGGTTTAAGGCAGCTGATGTTTGTTATCATCTACGTTATGCAGTGCCGAATCCTGGACAAGGAGCTAATATATCCTTTATTTTTTGGATTATCAGCGGTCTCCTGTTCAGGAGGCCGCTCTTTAATTTCCATTACCAGCAGCATATATCTTAATTATTTTTCCATTATTATTCGGGAGGCTGATAATATGAATCCCCAGCTGAATTTAAAGGAGATTGAGAAGCTGGAAATCTAGAAAAAGGGGTGATTAACATGCCAATCTATGAAAAAGCCTTGAAAATGCTGGCTGATGAAAACATTTCAGCCTTAAAAAAATTGTTAAATGAAGAGGATCTGGTCGACCTGGTGCAGCTTATGCGGCAGCTGGATCCTGATCTCAGGGTAATCTGCTTCCGGCTCTTGAATAAGGATCTGGCCATGGATTTATTTGAAAGGCTGGAAGTAGAGCTTCAGGAAGAATTAATCACAGACTTTGCTGAATCTGAAGCCAATGAAACCTTTAAAGAGCTGGCTCCTGATGACAGGGTTCGTCTGCTGGATGAGCTGCCGGCCCGGGTTGCCAAGAAACTTCTGCAGAACTTGAGCAAAGAAGAGAGAGATCAAACTTCAGAGCTTCTCGGTTATGAAGATGAAACAGCCGGACGGATGATGACTCCAGAATATGTCAGGTTTCGCCAGGGAACCACAGTCCAGGAAGCAATTGAAAAGTTGCGGGTTATTGGCGATGACAAGGAGACAATTTACAATATTTATGTAACTGATCAGACCAGGATTCTGGAAGGAACGGTTTCCTTGGAAGATCTTCTGATGGCCGAACCTGATCAAAAAATTGAAGAGATTATGGATGATGACCCCATCAGGGTAACAACTACCATGGACCAGGAAGAAGTTGCCCGGATTCTTCAGGATCAGGATATGCTGGCCGTTCCGGTTGTAGATAATGAAAACAGGCTGGTCGGTCTGGTTACCGTTGATGATGCTCTGGATGTGCTGGAGGAAGAGACTACTGAAGACATTTTTGAAATGGCAGGTTTATCAGCCCTGAGAGAGGAAGAAGCCGGAAAAAGCCGCCGGGTCATTGATGGCTCTTTACCAGAAATCTGGCGGGTAAGGCTGCCCTTTCTTTTAATTGCTCTGGCTGGAGGGCTAATGGCCGGTGTTGTTATCGAGGGTTTTGAAGATACACTGGAAGCAATTGCAGCGGTGGCAATCTTTATCCCTGTGATAATGGATATGGGAGGAAATGTTGGCACTCAGTCTTCCACAATCTTTGCCCGGGGCCTGGTTCTGGGACATATAAATGTCAGACGTTTTTTAAGGTATTTTTTTAAAGAAATGGCTGTGGGAATTACCATGGGTACTTTGCTGGGGCTGCCGGCCGGTTTTATCGCTTACCTGTGGCAGGCAGAACCGGGTTTTGGACTGGCTGTAGGAATTTCTCTGGCTCTAACTGTAACCCTGGCCAGCACTCTGGGGTTCTTGATCCCCTTTATTCTCTATAAATTGAATCTTGACCAGGCTGCCGGCTCAGATCCCATTATTACAACTTTAAAGGATATTACCGGTCTGGTGATTTACTTTATGTCTGTACAGATATTTCTTTCTCATCTTATGTAAGGAAAATGCAGAAAGGATACCAGGGATATAATTCAATTTTATCCAAACCGCTTCGTTTCTTAGTGACGAAGCGGTTTTTCTTTATTTATTAATTAAATATGATATAATTAATAATGATTAATTTATTTTGGAGTCAATTAACATAGCCTGTCCTGTAAAAATTATTGTTTTTACATTTTTAAAATCTAGCAGTAATAAATGAAAATTATATGTTTAAAGGAGCTGATTGCAGGAATGAAAGCAGCAGGTATCTGTCTCGGTGCTACCAATATAAAGATTGTTGAGCTTAAGAACAGCAGCAAGAAGACCAACTTCGATTACCAGGATATTGAACTGGTTGACTATACCATAAAACAGCACGGGGGCAATGTCCGGTCCCGCCTTTCAGGTCTTTATCGGGACCGGGAACTGGCAGGCAAAAGGATAACAGTAACCGGAAGAAAGTTTAAATCAGCACTGCAGGCACCCCGGATTCCTGAGCCTGAAGCAACTGAAATTGCCTATAAATACCTGGCAGATAAATACCCGAAAGTGGATGCTATTGTCAGTGCAGGAGGAGAAACCTTCCTGGTTTACGAGTTAAATGAAGATGGAAGTATGGCCAATGTCTATACCGGCAGCAAGTGCGCCTCCGGCACTGGAGAATTTTTCCAGCAGCAGATTAAACGCATGGGTCTGGATGTGGAGTCTGCCGTAGATCTTGCCAATCAAGATAATCCCTATCAGGTTGCCGGACGCTGCTCGGTTTTTTGTAAAAGCGACTGCACCCATGCTTTGAATAAAGGCAAAGATAAGGGGAGAGTGGTGGCCGGACTCTGTCAGATGATGGCAGATAAAATTATGGAACTGGTCTATAACTGTCAGGCAGAGAAGATTATGCTGGTAGGAGGTTTAAGCCAGAATCAGGTAATGGTTAACTTTCTCCGGCAGCGGCTGGAGAGGGTTGTGGTACCCAGAGAAGCAGGTTACTTTGAAGCTCTGGGCGCTGCCCTGAATGCTCTTCAGAGTGGCAGCAGGCTGGATACTGAGAATTTGCTGGCCGATAAGAAGGATTCCTTTGATATGCATCCTCCTCTGCGAGAATTTGCAGACAGAGTGACCTTTCATGAACTCAAAAGAGATCAGGCTGAAGAAGGGGAGCGCTGTCTTTTGGGAGTTGATGTCGGCTCAACCACAACAAAAGCTGTTCTTTTGAGAGAAAAGGATAATGCTCTCCTTGCTTCAGAATATCTGCGGACTGAAGGAGATCCGGTGGGAGCAGCCCGCAGCTGTTATCGCAGCATTTCCAGACAGCTGGGTGACTGCAAAGTGGAGATAATCGGCCTGGGTGTAACCGGCTCGGGCCGCAGAATTACCGGGCTCCATGCCCTGACTGAATCTGTCATGAATGAAATTATTGCTCATGCTACCGGTGCGGTTTTCTTTGATGCTGAAGTCGATACAATTTTTGAGATTGGCGGCCAGGACGCTAAATATACCTATCTCATCAATCAGGTGCCGACCAACTATGCCATGAATGAAGCCTGCTCAGCCGGCACCGGTTCCTTTCTGGAAGAAGCAGCTCAGGAATTTCTCAATGTAGAGATGCTTGATATAGCCGACAAAGCTTTACAGGGTAAGAACCCCCCTAACTTCAATGACCAGTGTTCAGCTTTTATCGGCAGTGATATCAAGACAGCAATTCAGGAAGGTCTGAGCATAGAGGATATCTGTGCCGGGCTGGTTTACTCCATCTGTTTAAATTATACCAACCGGGTTCGGGGCAGCCGTCCTATGGGCGACAGAATATTTATGCAGGGTGGGGTCTGCTACAATAAGGCAGTACCGATGGCCATGGCAGCTCTAACCGGCAGAAAGATAGTTGTGCCTCCGGAGCCAGGTTTAATGGGTGCCTTTGGAGCGGCTCTGGAAACCGGGCAAAAAATTTCCAGGGGAATGCTGGAGGAGCAGAATTTTAATCTCAAGGAACTGGCTGAGAGAGAGGTCAATTACCTTGACAGTTTTACCTGCCATGGTGGTCAGACTGATTGTGATCGCAAATGCAGTATCAATGTTCTGGAAATTGATGCGGAACGCCATCTTTTCGGAGGAATCTGCAGTAAATATCTCAACACTGCAGGAGAAACTCAAGAACTGGATATAAATAATTTAAATCTGGTTAAAGAAAGAGAAAAAATGCTCTTTGCAGATTTTGCCGCTCAACCGGACGAGTCCAGGGAAAAGGGGACAGTTGGGCTGAACAGATCTCTGACAGTGCATACTCTCTTTCCGCTCTATTCACATTTCTTTGCTGAGCTGGGATACAGGGTGATCCTGCCAGATACTCCAGATTCAGAAGGTATTCAACAGCAGTCTGCAGCTTTTTGTTATCCCGTGGAGTTAAGCCATGGTTATATGCATAATTTAATTGAAGAAAAACAGCCTGATTATATTTTCCTTCCTCAGGTGAAGGGCCTCTATGTGGCTAACAGCCCGGAAGAAGGAATTATCTGTCCCATGGCCCAGGCTGAGCCCTATTATCTCAGTGCCACCTGGCAGGAACTCAGCGAAGAACGTATGCTGGCTCCGGTCCTGGACTTTAAAGATGGTTTTGATGAAGTTTTTGACAAATTTATGGCGGTAGCAGAATATCTGGGAGCCAGCAGACTATCAGCTCACAGGGCCTGGGAGAAGGCCTTGAAAGCGCAGCAGAACTTCCAGCAGAACCTGAAGAAGAGAGGAAAGCAGGTTCTTGAAGAGCTGGAAAAGGACAGCCAGAAGAAGGCTGTTGTCATTTTCGGCCGCCCCTATAATGCTTTTGCTCCTGAAGCCAACATGGGAATTCCGCATAAGTTTGCCTCCCGGAATGAGCTGGTTATCCCCTTTGATATGCTGCCAATAGATGATGAAGAAATATTTGAGCGGATGTACTGGTCGATGGGCCAGCTTATTATGAAGGGCAGCAAATATGTCAGCAGACATCCCCAGCTCTATGGCACCTATATCACCAATTTCAGCTGCGGCCCCGATGCCTTTCTGCTCAACTATTTTAGGGAGGATAATGGTGATAAACCTACCCTGACACTGGAACTGGACAGCCACACAGCAGATGTGGGTCTTAATACCAGAATTGAAGCCTTTCTTGATATTGTTGAGAGATACCGAAAATTATCTGAAGATCTGGTAGAAGCTGAGAAAGCCCCAGATTTTCAGCCTGCCAGAATAATAAAGGAAAAGGGAGATATAAAAGTGCTGACCTCCTCAGGAGAAAAACTGCCTCTGGACCACCCCCGAGTTAAGGTTCTTATTCCCTCAATGGGCCGCTCCAATACCGAGGCTGTGGCTGCGGCCTTCAGATATATCGGGATAAATGCCGAACCCTGTAAAAGGCCCGGCGAGGCTGAACTGAAAAGGGGCAGGGCAAATTCTACCGGAAAAGAATGCCTTCCCTATATATTAACGATGGGCACACTGTTAAACCGGGGGGAGGAGGAAAAGGATAAAGATAAGACAATCGTTTATTTTATGGCCGAATCCAGCGGACCCTGCCGCCTGGGGCAGTACAGTGTCTCCATGAGAAGATTGATAGAAAAGAAAAAAATATCGGATGTAGCTGTTTTATCGCTCAACTCCAATACCGGTTACAGTGATCTGGGAATTGAGTTCAGCAGAAGGGCCTGGCAGGCTCTGGTGCTGGGGGATATACTGGGTGATATGCACAGTGCTGTACTGGCTCTGGCAGTTGACCGGGAGGAGGCCAGAGAAAAATTTGAGGGAAGCCGTCAGCGAATCATCTCAGCCCTGGCCAGAGAGTCCTGGGGAAATATTAAAAATATTCTGGCCGAAGAAGCAGAAAAACTTTCCCGGATTAAACTGAAAAGACCTTTAGAACAGGCCAAAAAGGTTGCACTTACCGGAGAAATTTATGTCCGTAATGATCGCTTTTCCCGGAGATTTCTGGTAGAAAAACTGGCTGAAAAGGAGATTGTAACAATAGTCACTCCCATAACTGAATGGATTTATTATGCTGATTATTTAATTCAGAACAAACCTGAAATCAGCAAAAAATCATTTTTCTTCAGCGTTATCAATAAATTTGCCGGATTTTACAAACGCAAGGTTGAAAGGGATGTAAAGCAGATTCTGGCTGCTTCCGGGCTCTGTGAGGAGAAGTTGATTGATGTCGATGAGATTGTTGAAACCGGCGAGAAACTTTTAAGTCTGGACCTGACAGGAGAAACCATTTTGACAATTGGAGGCACTATCGCCGAAGTAGTTGATGATGTTGATGGTGTTCTGGCCATCGGTCCCTTTGGCTGTATGCATCATCGAGTTTCAGAATCAATTATTACCAATAAACTGGAAGAGATGAAGCAACAGCTATCCGGAAAAGATAGCCTGGGCAGAAAAGCGCTGGAGCGTTTTGCCCGGCTGCCCTTCCTGGCAGTAGAATCCGATGGTAATGCCTTTCCCCAGGTGATAGAAGCCCGGCTGGAAGCTTTTTGTCTCCAGGTTGAGAGAATGAATGAGTTCAAAAATGAAGGGGAACTGAAAACAGCTCAGCAGGATGTCTGAGGTTATCAGTCTGAATAATTAAAATGCAACTCTGGAGGCCAGATATGAATATTGCAGAGAATTTAAAAAAGGTAAGAGATGAGAATCAGGAATGGCTTGAACTCCGCTATCACCACCGTGACAGCCTTAAACTCCAGGTTAAAAACGGCAGTTTAACCGACTCAATCAGCACCACCCTTTCGGGAGTGGCAGTTCGGGCTCTGGTGAATGGCAGCTGGGGCTTTGTCTCAACTTCTGATTTAACTCTGGAAGGGTTGAGAAAAGCTGCAGATGAGGCTATTAAAGCAGCCCGGGAAGCAGGGAGCATTAAAGAAAACAGGATTCAGGGACTGGCTGAGATTGAACCGGTTCAGGGCAGGTTTGATTTAGGAGAAGAGGATCACAATTCCCGGGAGGAGCCTGATCTGGCCGGGAAAATTAAGCTGCTTATGGAAGCTGATGCGGAGATCAGGAAAGCTGGGGAGGATATCACAGCCAGTCAGATAGCCTATTCTGAGATTAAGGACAGAAAAATTATCGTAACTTACGAGGGAACCGAGGTAGAAATAATTGATCCCAAATGTGATATTGGAGTTGTTGCCTTTGGAGAGAGGGAAAATCAGCAGGAAAGGGCCCATACCAGCCACGGTGTTACTGGCAGCTGGGTGAAATTATTTGCTGAGAGAACGCTTTCTGATCTTGCCGACAAAGCCGTGGAGCTGGTTAGAAAGCGTCTTGAGGCGGATTATGTTTCCGGTGGACAGTATCAGGTAATCCTGGATCCTGCTCTGGTCGGTGTTCTGGCTCATGAAGCCATTGGTCATACTGTGGAAGCTGATTTTGTTGAATCAGGTTCAGTAGTTCAGGGTAGAATAGGGGAAAGGGTTGCCAGTGAGCTTGTTACCCTGGTCGATGAAGGCAATATTGCTGATGCTGCTGGCAGGGTAATTGTCGATGATGAAGGTGTGAAAACCAGCAGGACCACTATTATCGAAGGGGGAGTATTGAAAAACTATCTCCATAATAGAGAATCTGCCTTAAAATTTGAAACTAAACCAGGAGGGAATGCCCGGGCCTTTACCTATCGGGATGAACCTTTGATCAGAATGACCAATACCTATATTCTTCCCGGAGAGAGTGATCTGGATGAGATGATTGCCGGGATAGCTGATGGATTTTTTCTTAAAGGACTGGCTCAGGGCGGTCAGGCAGATTCAACGGCAGAGTTTATGTTTGATGTCCTGGAAGCCTATCGAATTGAAGAGGGCAAAATTGGGAAACCGGTAAAGGGATTAACCCTGTCAGGTCAGGCCTTTGAAGTGCTTAAAAGTGTTGATGCCGTCAGCAGTGATTTTGAGTTTGGACTTGGCCGGGGTTACTGCGGCAAGGGACAGGCAGCCAAGGTGGATGCCGGCGGACCTTACCTGTGCTGCAGGGTAATGATTGGGGGGCAGCAATGATGACTGACAAACAGGATAAATCTTTAAGCTGGCAGAAGGGAAAGGACGAGGAGCTAAAAGGTCAGGAACTCTGTCAGAGCCTGGTGGCAGAAGGAACCTCTACCGGGCTTGATGATATTGAAGTATATTATCAACAGCTTAAATCCCTGGAGGTTGTTATCGAGAAAAATGATCTGCAGCTTCCCAAATCAGATAATTATCAGGGTGTGGGTATTAGAGTCTTCAAAAATGGCAGCATGGGTTTTGCATCGACCAATGATCTGGACCAGAATTCTTTGAAAATGCTGCTGGAGCAGGCTGCTGTGATGGCAGAGAACTACCCTCCAGACCGCAATAACAGGCTAGCTAACCCGGAAAAACTGGAAAGAGTTCCTGATATTTATGATGAAAGGGCAGATAACATTCAGCTGGGAGACCTGATTGCCAGGGCCCGTTCCTTTATGGAAGAAATCAAAGAGGACGAGAGAGTCACTGTCGACACGGCCGGGTTTTCAGCCACTATTGCTACAGACGCTATTGCTACTTCTCGCGGAATCAAATCTCAGGACAGCCAGACCTATTTTGAAACTCAGGCTATGGCGCTGGCCCGGGAGGAGGATGAAGTTTCTTCCTTTGATATAGAATACCAGGTGAGCTGTTTTTTTGAAAGTCTTGATGTGGCAGAAAGCGGCAGGAGTTTGAGGGATAAAGTGGTGGCCAGTCTGGGGGCTGAGACTGTTGATAGTTTCCGGGGAGAAATTCTCTTAACCCCCTTCTCTGCAGTTATGCTGCTGGTTAGTCCTCTTATTTATGCAGTAAACTCTGAAAATGTTCAGGATGGCATCTCACCATGGAAAGGCAAAAAGGGCAAACAGGTGGCAGACAAAAAGCTGACCGTGATCGATGATGGAACGCTTCCCGGCGGGGTAGGTTCGGGAAAATTTGACCGGGAGGGACTTCCTCAGAACAGGCTGGAAGTAATCAAAGATGGTTATCTCCAGGAATTGATGTATAATACCTATACCGCTGCCAGAGCCGGGCGTAAATCCAACGGTCGGGCTGGCGGAGGAGCACAGAACGCTCCGGATATAGCTCCCAGCAATTTTATGATAGCTGGAGGTCAGCAGACCAGCCAGGAGCTAATCGGTGAAATAAAACGGGGGCTCGTCGTTAACCGTTATTCCGGTTCGGTAGATCCGGTCAGCGGAGATTTTTCCGGGGTTGTTAAAGGCGGTCAGCTGATTGAGCAGGGGGAGAGAGTCAAACCTGTCCGGGAGGTTATGATTTCCGGCAACATTTATCAAATGATGCAGAATATAGCCGGTCTCTCCCGGGAAAGAGAGGATATCATGAATTTTAAGCTGCCCTATATTTTACTGGAGGATGTTGCTATAACCGGGAAGTAGTTTAGCAGAAATTAATCATTACTGTTATAAAACTCCCCACCAGCCGGTGAAATTGTTGAGCAGGAAGGCCAGTCCTGAAGAAATCACCCAGGTTATCAGGGACAGTATAACACCGTGTTTGAACATGGTTTTCAAATTTATCCCGTAGCCACTGGCCATTGCCAGGCAGCCATTTCCTGAAGGAATGGCAAAGGCCAGGTTTACAGCAGCAACCAGGGCCAGAACCAGGGGTATTGGGTTTAAACCCTGCTCGACATACATTCCGATTATTATCGGTATCACCAGAGCAGCTGAAGCTGTATTTGTTGAAATATTGGTAACAAAGGTAACAAAACCCAGGAATATCAGAAGGACTCCCAGAGTTAGAGGACCGGCAAAAACGGCCAGCAGATCCATGATTGAGCCAGCCAGTCCGGAAATTTCCAGGACTTCAGCTAAAGCCAGGGCGCTGGGCCAGACTACCAGCACATTAATAGGAAAGTATTTTAGAGCCCGGAAGGAGAGCACATTTTCATTTTTTTCTGCTGGAATGAAAAAGAGGCTGAAACCGGCAGCAAAGAAGAGAAAGGGAGGCTCAAACCAGGGAA
>PWFW01000113.1 GCA_003554225.1 Halanaerobiaceae bacterium
TTATATAATCTTGGTGGTACATATCCACATCTAACCCACTAACTGTTTCTATAGAGGTATCCTGATATAACCTTCCCGAAGGAGATGCCATAACTACCCGATAATCACCAGTATCCAATTCCACAATAGTCTTTAAAGTAAACTCCCTATCAGGAAACTTCCCCTGTAAAATATCCTTGACCACTTTATACAAAACAAAATTATAAACTGTACATTCAGACAAGAACAAAACCCCTCTCTATACATAATTAACTAATAAATTTTTATAATACTGGAGATAAAAATCGTATTTGAAATGCATCTCACGATAAAGACAATCCCCTAAATCACCAGTATCTTTAAGTTCAGGGTGTTGTTTCAATATAGTAGCATATACATTCTCCTTATATAATGCCTGCTTATCTCTAATTGCAGCACCCCTACCTACAGAGTCATTATCATATAAAAGCAATATATTATTAGTTAAAGTTTTCAAAACTTCTTTCTGAAATAAAGAAAGTCCTGCAGATAGAACAGCCACCGTATTTGGAAATACTTCCATAATACAATCCCTATCATAAGGACCTTCCACCACTAATAAATAATCCCCATAAGAAAAATCTTCTTTAATAGCCCCAATCCCATAAGGTAATTTTAAAGAATACCCACAAACAAAGAAATCTTTATTTGCGACTGACCTGAATACTATATAATTAATCTCATCTCCTATAAAATTAGGTAACAGAACAAAACCTCCATCACCCTGCACTATCTGGTAATAAACATAAGATACTATATCCTCTTTTTTAACCCCTTTGCTGAACAAGATATCCTTATCTAAATACCTATAATTAACATCCTCCCTTATACAAGTTAAATAAGTATATTTAGATAAATTTTTTCGACTATCAGATACTTCTATACCTAAATCATAATATAATTCAGAGTAACTAATCAAAGATATACTCCTCCTTTAATTAGATAATACCTTATTCTGGGAGTATAAGTAAAGCATTCTTTTACCCATACAATTAGAACATACCTTATTATAATCATTTTTAATCAAGGAGAAATGTAAATAGTTACCACAAGAACAGGATATATCTAACTTTTTAGCATGGTCCAACATAGTTATCCGCATTCTATGCAAAGCATCCCTATAATAATCCCCCGTAAAACTCATCAAAACCTGATAGGGATTAACAGATGCAGGCAAAGTCATAACGACCATCATATCATTGCCTTTAGGATGCCAGTATATTTTATCCTTTAATTCAGGCATTTCTACTTCCCCTAAAATCAAACTATTACCTATCATCCTCCGATTATGTCTGGTTGCCCTTTTAATCTTCCAATCAAAATTAATTATTTTTTCCTGCAATACAGAACTCGGTAAATTCTCAATATGCCCAAAATAAACCAATTCATCCCTTAAAGAAATAGGGAGTTCCTTTACCATAGGATAGACATCAACAACTTCCGAAGTTATCAATTTATCACTAACTTTATTGGCTATATCCTTTAAATATTTAGCATCAATAGAATATTTCCAATGAATATCAAAAACCCATTTACCACTTACAAAGGCTTTCTGGTCTGAACGGGCAATCCAAAACATAGAATTAAACCCGACTTTATAAAAACTATCTAATAAATCTTCCGATTCTCTTAAAAACATAGATGCTATATAATGGCTCAAAGAAGTTTTCTCATAAAAAGCATATTTGGATTTAGTCTTTACCAGAATCCTGCTAACATCAACAGACCTTGCTTCTGAAAGAGCCTCTATTACATCATTATAACTCTTCCTGCTTCCTAACTCCCTATCGGTTATCTCTTTAACTTCTTCTTTACTGGAGCAGTATCCACAAGAACCACATTCAGGATTTAAATTGGCTGCAGTTTTTAAACAAATAGGTTGTCTAAAATCCTTCTCCTTGTGCATCTCTTTCCAATTATCCAGATGCTTTTCAGTAGTAAATTGAATAGTATCAGAATCTAAAGGTTCCTCTAAAGGTCTTTCTCCCCACATAAATTCTAAATCTATATTATTCCTCTTTATAGTTCTCTCTAAAACATTATAAACAGTCTTCTTAAACCCTGACCTATAACAGAAATTTTCTTCAGTAGTAAAATCTATTAACCAGGAAGTACCTGCCCTACCAAAATCACAGAGTGCCTGCTCAACAAAAGTCCCTACTCCTAAAGAAGAAAACTTAACTGATATACCCATTTTCTTACATTCCTCTATATAATGCCCTAAAACCCGTTCTCTATTCCAAATTTGTTTGGCTATATTTCTGGGAAGCCACCTGAGAGGAGTTTGATGATAGATAATTAAATTAGAATGGTTCAACCGTATATGGCAGGTAGAACCTATGCTGTTCTTTAAATCAACAATTTCCCGTAATTCATTTAGCCAATCTTCCATATCCTCTTCTGTTTCCTGCCCTGTAATAATCAATCCTACCTTTACCTGTAAAAACTTATTCAAAAAAACATTACGCATAGCATCTAAAAGTTGTTGTTTACTTAAGTTTTTATTTAATATATTATTCCTAATTCTATTCCCCATACCTTCTACCGCCATTGAAACGATAGAAGATTTAAGTCTTTTAGCAAGTTGTAAATATTCCTCATCTACAGAAACTATATCCGTTCTCATATTTCGTAGAGAAAACTTCTCAAAATTCAACGCCAACTCTTCCATCAAATCAATATAGGCAGAATAATAATTGAGGTTAAAAGAGAACAGAGATACTACATTAGGGGCACTATACATTTTAGCCGTCTTTATATCCTCTTTCAAAGCAGATAAAGATTTTTCCTTATAAGGACCTGCAAGATTGGCCTCTGCACAAAAAGAACAACACCCTCTACCCGTACACCCAGAAGAAATCATTAAATCTATATGAGAACTTTTTGTACCATCCATACTAAAAACCTTATGGGGAAACCCAAAGTCCTTAGTCTGCATATAATTTACCTTTGCCTTGTCAGGGACTTTAGGGTCAACCTTCTCTATTTTAGCAACAGTCATACCGTTAGATTCATAATGAAATTTCCAGGATAAAGGGTCATAGGTATATTCTTTAAAAGGAGCATCGTATTTTAAAGCATCGTGCAAAGCCTTCTTATTCTCTTTTAAATCCCCTTTTGACCTCTTAAAATCCACCAAAAACTGGGCTATCCTATCTACGAGACCTTCCCCATATCCAAAGTAAGATAAATCTATAAGAGACCTATCTCCTCCGCCCACTTCTCCATAAAGAATATGGCTACTGGTAGAAGCAGCACCTCCTAAAATAATAAGAGGTACACTAGTATTCGACATCCTTTCTTCTTTTCCTAAAGGTATTCCAGCATTATGAAAAATATAAGGCACATTTATTACTTCTGGTAAAGAAGAATGAGAAACAAATATCACATCATAATCCCAATAAGGAGCATGGGATACATTACCAAAGACTAAAGGGACATTATGTTTCTGTAAAAAACCCAGAGCCTTCTCATTATGAAAACAACATAAATCTACAAAAACATCATCCCCCACCTGCTTTTTAATAATATATCTTAAAGCAGAATAGGTATTAGAAAGTGCCCTTGTTTCACCATCAGAAAGGAATAGCACTAAAACCCTAACTTCAGCAGAATCAAATAAATTACTGCTATCATTATTATCATCAAAACCACCAAAAAGAAGCTCTGGACTTTGTATCCTTCTCATATTCTCCCAAAGGAAATTGTTTAACTGCTCCCTATTCACTAAAAGACCTCCTTCATACGCTATGATATCTACGAGAATATCGGATTACCTGTTTCCATACTCTCTTTTTCCTAAACCCTCTTAAAAACCCTCCTTTAGACAATTTCTCTAAACGCTTCATAAGTCTTCTCAAAATCCCGTGCTCGTCAAAAACAAACCTGATTTCATCATCCCTCTCATGAGAACTACCAAAAGGAAAAGCCATAACGAACCCCCAATTTTCATTCTGGGAAGCCCATGTATTTTTGATTTCAGAAATGTTTTTCCTATCAATAAATAATACAATAACATCACTAAAGCGTAAAAAATACGTATTGGTAAACGAAGGAGAAGTATCCTTAACACAAATCACAGTATCATCTTTAGCCAACAAATAACCAGCACTCACAGTAGCAAATCTTATCGCCCCATCTTTACGAGAAGTGTTATTTTCCATAATATCACTCTCCCTGTTTAAGGTCATCTTCATCATCCATTAAAATATCCATAGTTTCTTCAAATTCATCATCATCATCTAAATCCTTAATAAGTTCATCAAGAAAACCTTCTTCAGTTTCTTCTTCAGGCTCTTCTTCAACACCATTTCCAAATTCTTTCAAAAATTCATCTTCAGATTCTTTATCAGTTTTTTCAGAAGTTTCATCCCCATTTTCTTTATCGATTCCCTCCGATTCCTTTTGCATCTGTGCCTCAATTTGATTTTTATCAAACTCCTCATCTATAACATCAAATTCATCCTTTAAAGATTCATCCGTAATTTCCATATCAGAGGCTACTTCTGCAGATTTTAGCCTTCCTGTAGCGGTCTTTTGAGGTTCCTCAGGCAAACCCTCTTGAATATCCTCTTCTGAATCCTGCTTCCTATCAACAGAGGATGATTCTGTAGTCTTAACTTTAGAGATATCCTGTGAAACACTATCAATAGATTCCTCCTCTTTAACCTCTTCTTCAGGTTCCTCTGTTTTCTTTACCTTACCTGTTTTTAGTTCTTCTTCCATCTGATAAAACTTATCTTCTCCATAAATCCTAATTATATACTCTTTACCTTTCTCCCTGGCCTCTTTCTTTAAAGTTAACCCCTTCTTCTTTAAACCTTCTGACCAAGCCTTATTAACAATAAACTCATAAGACTTTCTAGTCAAGATTGCCCAATCCGACAATACCTGTTTACTCTCATCAGATAAATTAGAATACTCCTCCGACATAATGATATCATTATTGGATATCGAGAATTTAAAACCTCCTCTTGCCTTACCTTCCCCTTCTTTTAAATGAAACTCTTTTCTTAAGTCCTCTAATTTCACCTTCAACTTTTAAACCTCCCTAAAAATTTAATAGTAACTTCCGATAAACCCTTACCCTCTACAACATAACACATCAAAAATTTACCCTCTAATATATCTATACGAAAAAGCCACCCGAATTTATACGAAATCTTAAAATTTTTTTAAAAAAATTTTATCTAAAAACGAGAAAGAAGGTCTTCGCCCCAAGAAAGACCTTCTTTCCCATATATATTATAAAGGAGGGAGAAAGGGAACAACGGAACTACTTACCTCAACAATTTGTATTAAAAAACTCTTTCCTGCAGTCTTCCCAGTTCTTCTTCAGACCTCCGTGTTCTGGTACCAATTCAAGATAATCATCTTGTTTAAAGGTCATAACATCTTTTATATTTTCTAATATCTCTTCTGCATCCTGCTCACATACTTCAAGTAGAATTGAATTATGCTGTGAAAGAGCCAGTCTAGAACTGCTATTCTCCAATTCACTATCAAGTTCTACAAGTTTTAACTTCATAATATCTGCTACCGAACCCTGAACCCTGTTACTAACTGCCTTTTTCTCATCTTTACCCCTTAAGAAACCATTAGAACTCCAGATATTAGGCAGACTTCTTTTACGACCTAGAATAGTTTCTACATAACCTTTTTCCCTGGATTCCCTTATTAGTTCTCTTTTCCAATCACTAATATTACTAAAAAGACCAGCATGTTTTTCTATAATATCTGCAGTATCTTTACGAGAATATCCTATCCTACTTTGTATTCCTGTAAAATCTGTGCCGTAAATCAAGGATAGATTTAAAGTGAAAGCCACATTTCTTTCGTAGGCATCAATCTCATCTTTATCAAAAAGTTTTTTAGCCACTTCTTTATGCACATCTACATCAGGGTCAAAAACACATTGCAAAAGAGGTTCCTGAGAATCTGCAGCCAACACAGCCATATCATAATCTCTATACTGATATTCTACAAGGTAACTGGAATTGCCGGGAATAAAAAACCTCTTCAAGTCCTCTCCCAACTGCTGTAAATTAGGTTTTTCAGAGAATATTCTACCAGAATCAGAACGGACTGTATCAAACTCTACGTGTATTCTATAGTCCTCTCCATTAAGAACTACTAAATTTTTAAGGTTTAAATATCCTGCGTAATTTCTATAAAGCCTTCTATATCCTACTATTTTTTCAATAACATTACGAAGTTTGCTGTCATCTAAACCCTCTGCAATTTCTTCCAGAATACCATTAGTTATTTTAAAACTATTACTGTCTGGCATATATAAAGGTTCTGTAAGTTTCTTTTCTTCATATACCCAACTACCTAGTTCCATAGGGTCGTTAGGGTTCTCTATACCTGTAGATTTTACTACTTCCTTCTTTAACCCTTTCTCCTCCTTCTCCAACCCAGAAATCACTTCTTCTAAAGAATCCATATCAATCTTTACACCTTCTACATGCATCTTATTACAGATACCGTGCACCTTCATCTCTACATTGTATAAGAAATCACCTGGTGAAAGACGCCACTTTGCTCTTAGTATCTTCTTGAGTAACATCACTCATCTCCCTCTCATCAACTTAATTATTATATTCTAACCTGTTAGAATATATAAACAAAGATGAAGTTACTTGCAAATTTTAATAGTATCTATTTCTTTATACAAAATAGTATTAATAAGATGAGGGATATTACCTTTAAGGTCATAAATCCGCAGTTTCTTAAAAGTCAACCAGTCCCTTTCAAACTCCCTTAAATCTAATCTCTTAACATACCCAGATTCCATACTGCCGTCATTTAATTCAATTAAAACTCTATAATAGCCCCTTTCCATCATAAAAAAATTCTTTTTCCTATTATGATTTCTGAAAAGAAAAAAGGCTATTATAATACACAACACCGCTATAATAGCCCCTATTAACACCAACAATATAACCTCCTATACATTCCTTACTTATCCTCTCTATAAAGCACCGCCTCGTAATTGTCCACATAAAGACCCATACCATCCTCATTTAAAGAAACCCTAATATTGCCCTTATTAGCAAAGGATTTCAATAACAACCTCAACAATTTAGCCTGAATAACAAGTGTTTTCTGTAAACCCTTCGGATTACCCGTAACCGAACCTGGAAAGAAGAATTCTCCATCTTTCCCCTTCTTAGTCTTTAATACTACCTTAAGTTCTTTATCCTCTGTAAAATCTAACTCCACTCTCCCTACAGAATAAGATAGTTCGGCCGATATCTCAATTAATCTATAAAAGTTATTAAAATCTACATAAACTCCATCCTCTGCAACTATCCTATCAATATCCTCTTTAAATCTATTGGGGATAGTAATATCAGATACCAGAAAAGCATATTTAAAATTATCCCCTTCAAAAACAGCCCTCTCCACTTTTGAATCTGTTGTCCTGTACACCTTAACATTACCTTCCAAACCCTTAAGCAAGAATTTTAAAATGTTTATATCCTTAACCTTCAAATCCATCTCATGAAACTTGGCTAAATAACGAACTACAGCAATAGCATAATTAGCATACGCAGCGTCAGTTCCTAAAAGGATTCTTTTCTCTTTTGGTGAAACTGCAGAATTTACAAGACCTCCAAAATCCTTAACCACAGAGTGTATATCTTCCGCAACAAGCGACCCTTTATATTTAACCTCATCACTAAAAATGAACTTATCTGGAGAAACTGCAAACACTTCCAATAGAATATCCCCAGGACTTAACCTCATCTTATATTCACCATCTGTTTCTTTATAAATAAGAATTATTGAGGGAGATGCTTTTAATAACTTCTGTATTATGTCCATAGGAATTACTATAGCATCTTCTAAAACATTCTCCACATTTAAATTCTCTATCCTCTGCTCCAGATAGACATCAAAATCAGTAACCCGACAAACCAACTGGTCTCCCTCTACCTTCAAACAAATAGAACGAGTAATAACATCCCGTCCTGAAACAGAAGTAACTTCCTTTGCAGATTTAATGAACCTTACAAAATCCTCATAAGACACCTTTATATGGGGCTTATCAATACTGCTATCTACCTCTCCAAAACCCTCCAAATCAATATCATCAAAATCCTTTGAATCCGTATCAGAATAATCTACAGAATCTAAATCCATCTCTTCCATATGGTCTTTGTTATGTTCTACCAAAGTTAACCCTCCTCTATTTTTAAAAGTATTAAACTATCATAAACCACTCTTGACCATACCTCCATATTATTATAATACTTCTTTAACCCCTCTTTTGTCTTAAACTCTACAAAATTTTCCTCATAAAACCCAATGCTAAAATAAGGTATCTCTATTTCATAAACCAACCCTAAATGGTCTCTACCAACAGAATCCTGCGGATTATAAACAAGCCCCATAAAATTTATACCAATAACATCACTCTCCTGAACATCAATTTCTTCTTCCAACTCTCTATAAATACAATTTCTGAGTAAGTCTTGAATATTACCTCCTTTATCAACTGGATTAATATGACCTCCCTGTCCTATAGAATAATTCCCCTGTAATCTGCCCTCACCTCCAGTTTCCCTTTTAACCAATAAATACCTATCCGATTGGTCTTTTACAATTAGATAAGGAATCAACTGCAGAACATCATATTTACCCTTCTCTTCTTCAGACAACAAATCTGTTCTCTCAACCTGCCATCTTAATTCAAACCTACAACTAAAGACTACCTCATCCAATATCTTTTCTTCAGAATAGGGCAAAAACCTTTTTGCTTTGGAATCTATAAGGTTCTTATAAATAAAAGAATCCTTATCAAAACACCTATCCACAACAAGAACTTTTTCACCCTTATACTTCTCCCGCAAGCTCTCTCTCATTTATATTATCCCTCCTAATACTAACTTTACCTCTCCCTAAATAATAATTCTCCCCCTTTTAAACAAAAGAGGGAGAATTATTTACTGGTTTAATTAAAAGTTCAAAGTCCAGCCAAAGCCATTAGTTCCCAAGACAACAAACTTTTTATCTGGTTCAATTTCTGCCAACCTTACTGCACTACCCAAACTAGCATACCTATACTTTTCATAACTATAATAAACAGGTATCACCGTATCCGCACCAAAGTTAGCATCTACTACTTCCCCAGTTTCCCTATCAACAGTTCCTGCAGGGTCTCCACCTCTATCCAGACCGCCTAAAAAGTCCTTCTCTATAAGCCCGTCTGCTGTAGCTGTTTTAGCATCGTCTCCACCAGAAACTGATGCAGTAAATTCCAATTCTCCAGAAATACCATTAACTACACCTGCTATTGCAGAAAAAGTATTCTTAGCATCGTCTAAATCCCCACCATCGTCGCCATCTACAAAACTCTCATCAGACAATTCATCCGCAGCAACAAGAGAATTGTCTTCTTCTGCTTCAGCATAAGAAACCTCTAAAAGTTGCTCTCCGTCTTCATCTTCCAATTCTTCTAAAACCGCTGCCACCAATTTTATTTTATTTTCAGATTCATTTAATTCTTTTCCTCCTGAGTCGTGCACAGCAAGATAAAGATATATTTCCTGCTCTTCGTGGTCAACTTCTGCCGATAAAGGTCTTTCATCTGAAGTATCTCTATCCACATTCATTTCATAATCATTACCAAATTGCCCATGCTTACGGAACTTAACTACCATCTCATTATCTCTTTCCCCATCACCCAACTCCACTTCTGCCTGTACAGATTCTTCTACACCAAGTTCTATCCTCAACACCTTACCGTCTAATTCTGCTGACAAATCAGTAGCGTCAATCTCATTCAATTCCCCAGGCTCTTGATTAGCAAAAACCTCTAACTTAAACCCAAAAGCTCCTTCAGTATCTGCTTCAATTTCTACATATTCCCCTTCTGTAGCGTCAGGCAGATACTTAATAATTTCAGCACCTTCATCAGTTAAAATAACTGGAGTTGGGTCTGCAGCATCTGTAGTTCCACTAATCAATTGCAATTTGCCTGGAATAAAACCTTCTGCTAATTTCCCAGAATACGTAGTACTACCCTCACTACCAAAAACTCCTTCATAAGTTACTGCAGGCTGAATCTTTACCGTATGATTTACATATGGATACTGCCCTCTAACAGAAGGTTGTAATTCTAAATAATAATCTGCCTGTTCTTTTAAATCTACAGGCACTTGTTCCCAATTAATAGCCCTAAAAATCACTTAAAACACCTCCCATAAGTATCTTCCCTAAAATATATAAACCAGTAAGTTTAATACCCTGATTTCTATACCGAAACAGGATAAAAATTATAATATTAGGGAGGTAAAACCCCTTATTCTGTTTCTAAATGAAATCAAAACAAGGGGTCAATAATCATTATAGATTCTATATTCATTTATGAAAATTATCCACAACAAATTTAAAAGTAAGATAACCTTCTTCTAAATCCCCCATATAATCTCTAATAAAATTACGAGTATTATCTATATGATGAATATAACCCGACCTGAGAACTCCTTCTTGATATAACTTAAAACCTTCTACAACATCTAACTTACTGTCGGACTGTTCCTTGGTTTCTCTCCATACTCTAATCTCCACATCCTTATCTAAAGAAGAAGAAAATTTCCTACCACTCCTAAACACATCTGGGTACTCATCAATATCAATAAAATCCCTTGCTTTAAGATATACATCAGACCTTAACCAGATACCATTTATAATCAATCGGACTAACAGGTCTCTCTTACTCTCATTATTAATATAAATAGAAAAATAGGTATCTCTAGGTAGAGAGGCTCTGAATAAGGATTCCACAGAACCTCTCTGCCCTTTTACAGACAATTCCTGAGATTTCATCTTACAAGTAACCCCGTCTAAATACATAACACCCCTCCCTTATGAAAAGGGTTCAATCTTCCTCTCCTAACTCCTCAATATCTTCATCTACTTTAACATCTACTACATTTCCCCATTTATTTGTTTCATATTCCATAGGAGGTTCGGAACCTTTAAAATAGTCCTCTACGTTACGCAGGAACATAGCCTTTTCTTTCCGCATCTTCTTATTCTTCTCTTTCTGTTTAGCAAGTTCCGCTTCTAACCCTGAAACATATTCTAAAATTGCGTCTACACACCCTTTAAGTGTTTTAATACGATTTAAGCAGTCATCCTTGTTAGTAATCTTAAATTCCTCTTCTTTAAATACTGGCTCCTTAAACTTTTCTTCTTTAAATTCAGGTTCTCTAAACTTAGTTCTTTTAAATAACTTATCCTTTTTAGGAGGTTCCTCTACTTGAGGCTCCTCTACTTCAGGATAAGATTCTTCCTCTGATTTTTCCTCTATAGAACCTGAATCCTCTTCTTCCATCTCTTTCACCCTCCGATAATACCGATTCTGAGTAGCAGAGTAAGACCTATCTAAAACTTCAGATACCTCTGCTATAGCCTCCTCTTTACCTTTCCCTTCTTCCTGCATCAGCCTATTCACGTGCTCAAAAAGAAACCGCAACTCCACATCAGACCAAGACTTCGATTTACCCTTACTCATTAATAACAAACTCCTTTCTAATTAATAATTTCACTATTCTAAATGACCTATTACTTCGTTCATAACATCCTTAAGGACAACCCATTTTAAAGTTTCTATTAAACTATCTTTTATTTCAAAGCGTTCCCCCTTTCTATTAGGAATTCTAAATTCACACTTATAAAAAGCATAACTATCCTCTAAAAAAGAATTTATAATAGACTGCAAATTCCTCAAACTATCAGGGTCGCAAGGAATAGTAACCAAAATTACATCATCAGGTTGCTTTTTCTTACCGTAAGAATCTAAATGGCTATAACAAAATAAAGTTTCATCATTACCATTAGCCAAAGCATCAACAAGAGGATTCCAAAAATATATTCTTAAATGCTCCAGCACTTCATCCATCACAATATCCACAAGATTTTCTTGGGTTCTCTTCATATCACCTTCCCTCCTTCAAAATAATTATTTTTTGCCCTTATTAGTATTATACGAATTAACGGCTTATTTTTTAACGATAATCTAAAAAATAAGCCGTTTTCTCTAAAAAAATTTTTATTCTACTTAAATTCTATGTCTTGGGTACCTTTTTTCCGGTGCTAAAATCAATCAGCCATACCTGCTTTTCCTTCTTATCGTAAAAAATATTTTCATCACTTAAATCAGTAAGCAGAAACCCAAACTTCTTTATCCTCTTTGCTAATTCCCTGGCAGTACTATGGACTTGATTACGAAGTGTCATTGTTGGCAACTTATCCATCCTTACACCTGGAGCCTTCGGCATCACTAAATAATTCCGCACCCTATAACAGGGGAGTACCCCTTTAATATTCTGAGATAAATAAGTTTGCCAATAAGCTATAAAATCCAACCTCTGAATTTTTTTATATTCAGGAAGTTTAGGAATCTTTATAACATAATCTTCATCTTCAAAAACCAGAACTAAAAAATGGGAACCTTTTTCTACTACAAAATCTCCTATATCAATTTCTTTTAAATATTCGTACCTATCTGCTCTAAGATTTCCTACATCCACTTTTTTAAAGTTTTCAAGTTTTTTTGCTATGTCCTCACCTCCTCACAAGACATAGAAAGGTTTAGAAAACGAAGGTTAATACGAATAGACCTATGAACATTTAGAATAACCACAGGCTCTGCAAACAACACATCCCTCTGAAAAATCTACAAATTCTCCACAATCAGGGCAAGCCACCTTAACTTTTTCTTCAGACTCTACTATAGAGGTATCTTCCAACTGACTTTCTATCACCCTGCCAATAACATCTGGGCAAGAAGTGCCTACTAAATCTTTTTTCCTCAGAAAAGCCGAACATTTTATTCCTCTAAGCTGTCCTATAATTTGTTTAATAGGAACTCCAGAACGCATTGCTAAAGAAATTAATCTGCTGGTTGCTTCAGATTGAGAATGACACCCTCCCCCTCTACCGTTTGAGCAGAAAACTTCGCACATACCATAATCATCTTTATTAACAGTAATGTATAATTTACCGCACCCTATCAAACTACGGGTAGTAGAACCGTAGGTAGTTTCAGGTCTTACCCTCTTATTCAATCTTTCCTCTGCTATTTCCTGAGGACTTTGTTTTTCTTTTTTAGGTTTCTCCAGAACTTGCAAACTTCTACTACCATCTCTATAAACAGTCAAACCCTTGCACCCTAATTTATAAGCCATAAAATATGCATCTTTAACATCCTCTATAGTAGCCGAATTAGGTAAATTAATAGTTTTACTAACCGCATTATCTGTATACGCTTGAAAAGAAGCCTGCATCTGGATATGTTCTTTATAATTTATATCGTGAGAAGTAACAAATAAATCTTTAATATCTGATGGAATACCTTCCACTTCATCTAAATTCTTCTCAGACAATTGAGACCTTATTAATTCCAAGTCACAATCTGCCTCTATTAACTTCTCCTCAAAAATAGGATGAAATTCATCAAAACTGGTACCCATAACATTCCTTTTATACGAAACAGAAAATAGAGGTTCTATTCCAGAAGAGCACCCTGCTATAAGACTAATAGAACCCGTAGGAGCTATAGTCGTTAAAGTAGCGTTCCTTCTCTCATTCTTAAATGTACTCAACTTTAAATTAGGAAAACTATTAAGAACAAAACCAAGGTATTTAGAACATTCATCTGCAGTATCTTTAATAGTCTTCATAACTGTTCTAGCCAGAGAGAAAGATTCCTCTGAACCATACCTGATACCCAATTTAACAAGAGCATCTGCCCATCCCATAACCCCTAAACCTATTTTCCTATTCTGTTTAGTCATATGCTCTATTTCTGGTAAGGGATATTTATTTACATCTATAACAGTATCTAAAAATAAAACTGCACTTTTTGCAACTTCCTTTAACCTTTTAAAATCAAATTCACCTTCCCTGACAAAATTAGAAAGATTTAAAGAACCTAAATTACAAGATTCATAAGGGAATAAAGGTTGTTCTCCACAAGGATTTGTAGCTTCTATTAACCCTAAACCGGGCAAAGTGTTTTGTTGATTTATAGCATCTATAAACACTACTCCAGGTTCTCCATTTTTATGAGCACCTTCTACAATAATATTAAAAATCTCTTTTGCAGAATGATACCCTACTATTTCCCCATTTCTAGGGTTATAAAGGGGATAATCACCACCTTCTTCCAGGGTACTCATAAACTCCTCTGTAATGCCAACAGATAAATTAAAATTATTTAAAGAATCTTCTTCCTGCTTGGCTAATATAAATTCTTTTATATCAGGATGGTCTATCCTGAGGATACCCATATTAGCCCCTCTTCTACGCCCTCCCTGCTTAATAATTTCCGTTGCAGAATCAAAAACTTTCATGAAACTAACAGGTCCTGAAGCCACACCTCCTGTAGAACTTACACTATCATTAGAAGGTCTTAAACTGGAAAAAGAAAACCCTGTCCCTCCTCCGCTTTTATTTACTAAAGCAGCATACTTTAAAGAATCAAAAATGCCTTCCATAGAATCTTCTACTGGAAGGACAAAACAAGCAGACAAGTTGCCCAAAGAAGTCCCTGCGTTCATCAAAGTTGGGGAATTAGGTAAAAAATCCAAATTAATCATCATCTTATAAAACATCTCTTCTACATCATCTTTAAATTCAGAATTGATAGCATTATTATTCTTATCTATACCAGAGGCTACAAACTTCGCAACTCTTCTAAACATACCTTCAAAATCCTCTACTAAATCACCTTTACCATCTTTTAAAAGATACCTGGTCTTTAACACCTCTTTAGCATTTGGGGATAACTTTTCCTCAATCACAATTATTTATTCCTCCTCTATTAGCACATCTAGAGGCAATCTAAAATCAATTGCCTCCAGTAAAAATATATAATCAAAATTCCATATCTATTATATTCTCCCCATCACCTAATATACCTAAAGGCCATTTTCCTTGGGCAACTTTATCAATCTGTTTTCTTTTAAAATATTCATTCAAACTCTTTTGATTTTCTTCATACCACACCATTTGAGAAGCGTGCAACTCCTTTAAACTACAGGCATATAAATCGTGTACAAACAACACCTCCCTTGCAACCCTTTCAGAAAGAAACGCATCATAAAAAGCAGTATGAAGTCTATCCTCATCCAAATCTAACTCTGTGCAATAATACATAGCAAGGTCAATTAAAGTCCTGCTACCTTTCCTAAACCTATCAAAGTACCTGTCTATAACCATAGGGTCAATAATATTAACATCCTCAATAATTTGCAAACCTGCCCTGCGAAATTCTAATTGAAGCAATGCCCAATCAAAAGGTGCATTTGCTATTACCAGAGGAAACCCCAATAACCTGCCCGTCCTTAACAAAACCTGCACCTTTTTCATAACCTCATTGCTGGAAGGATAATCTTTTAAATCCTCTTCAGAAATCCCATGAATTGCCTGAGCCTCTTCCTTAATCTCAAAATCCCCTTCAGGATTTATCCTAGTAGAATACGAAGGAGTTAAAACATTCCCTGCCACATCTACCATAAGAAGGGATACTTCTATCATTCTATCTTCCATCATATCCAGCCCTGTAGTCTCCGCATCAAGGGTCAGGAAAACATCATTCCTCCAAATCATAATTTCCTCCTTACCTATCAAGAAGATTTTCTCCTAAAAATACCAAACTGCTGTAAATACAGTTCAATCCTACTTTTAACATCCTCATCAATATCAGATTCATCCAGCACATCATAAATAGTTCTCCCTGATTTATCTCCATCCATTTTCTCTAAAAGTTCCTCTGCTTGAGCAGAAATTTCAATCAAAAGGTCTGAAGAAGACACCTTCCGATTATATACATCAGAAGTAAACACGTCCTCCGCATTAGCCGTAGGAATCTCAAAAGACTTAAATTTAACAGGCTTGTCTCCCTGGTCAAACTTAAGTCCCTGCACAACCACCTCCCGACTTAAATTATATCTATGGGAAGTCCCTCTCATTAAAGAACCTGGTCGAATAACATAACTATTATCAACCTTTACAGGATTAAATGTAATATGGTCGTGCCCCAGAGCATAAAATTTATAACCAAGTTCTTTAACCTGCTTATCAGAAAGATAGTCATCAGAATAAGAAGACATATTGTAAAACAAATGGGCTACACAAATAGGGATATTAACCCCCTCTAAAACTTCCTCAGCAGGTTTAACCATCTCTCCATAATGAAACCCTGCAACCCCAAAGGAATGCCCAGATTCTGTTTTAAAATATATCCTACCAAAAGGTTTTAAAAGCCCTGAATAAAACAAATTCCCCAAAGAGGATTTATCCATAAAATCCAGTCTATTATACAGAACATCATGATTACCTATAATAGAATAAACTTCAATCCCGTCTTTCTTAAAATATGCCAATAAATCTAAAATACTGTTTACATAAGATATAGGCTGACTAGGTTTATTAAAAATATCCCCTAACAGCACCACTATAGAAAAGCCCTGCTCCTTACAGATTTTGTGGACCTCTCTCATTTTCTTTAAAGCCGTCTTAGGATATTCATCTATTCTTGACCTGGGAGTTACTGTGCTAAAATGAGTATCCCCAACAAACAAAAGCCCTTTTACAGGTTCTTCTAATACATAGCTCTCATTTAAATTCATTCTTTTTCCTCCTCCAATTCCCTAACCTTACCTTCCTCTACAACATAAACTCTATTCCCTAAATCAGTAAATCTAACATCGTGAGCAATAAGGGGTATAATAAACCCTTTCTTTTCTGCAAGTTTATCTATAAATTGAGCCAAACCATCTATATACTTGGAAGATAACTGTGTAAAAGATTCATCACAAAACAGGATAGGGGCAAATTTAAAATACCCTATATAATATACCTGCAATATAAACCCTACTACACTTTTTATACCGCCTCCAATATCGTCTTCAAAACTCAATCTTCTAACTTCATCCCCTACTTCTTCCACCAGGATAAAATCAGCCACCTTGTTACTTCTTTTATCATCCAGCTCAATATCAAAAGAATAGTTTTTATCATAGAATATAGTTTGCAATCCAAAAGTAACCAGGTCTTTTATAACTCTAAGTTGGTCGCTGGAAAGTGCATCAATCATAGCCTTAAGATGCTCCATTGCTGACAGATGCACTTCCCTTTCATCCAATTTATCATTTAACCCTTCCTGACTTTCCTCTAGATTTTTCTCAAAAGACCTTACCCTTCTTAAAGATGAATCAAGGGAAGAACTTATACGAATAGCCTTATCCTTTAACTCTTCAAAATTATCTATCATAAAGAACTCCTCCCTAATTAATCTACATCAAAATCATCTGCTATATCATCATCCTGAGTATCATAAGCAGATAACTCTTCTTCAAGACCTTCTATTTTAGTTTTTAATTCGGATTCCTTTTTCTCCAGATACTCACGGGCATCCTCTAAAGAATTAAAATCATATTTATCCTTCAATTCCTGTAGTTTTTCTTTTTTAGTCTCTTCCAAAGAATCTATCTTAGTATCAAGCACCAATACCTTTCTTTCTAATTCCCCTTTCTTATCAGTCAACTCCTTAACCTTTTCTATTAAATTATCTTTATCAACCACTCTAAACCCCTCCTTCTAATTTATTCTGCAGGATTCCAAGGATTGCCACAAAGCGGACAGCTATCGTATTCCCCTAACTCTTCCTCTATAGAAGTCAATGAAGATTGTAATTTACCCCTATTAGAAACTGCCTTATCTATATCTTTATCTATATTAGTTACTTCATCTATAAACTCTTTTAATTCGGCTATTTCAGTTTCTATACTATTTATATCATCTATCTTTGTATTAAAATCCCCAGGGTCAAACCCACACACAGTTAGGTCCCTAATCTCATCTCTTAATTTATTAAACTCTTCCAGTTTAGCATTGGTATCCTGCAAAGAATCTACAAGATTACTTAAGTCCTTATAATCAAGAACATCCCTATTAACTTCATCTAAATCCCCTATACCAGCCAAAACATCTGCTATATCACTCTTCTTTTCATTCAGCACAGAAAGCTTATCCAAAATACTGACACATGACTGAGCTAATATCTCAACACGCTGATATTTTTTAACCTCAGGCTCCAGATTCAATAAAGCATCATAACTATCCTTAAACCCTTCTAAACTGTCTATATAAGCCCTTTCCTCACCTAACATTCTTTTATAAGAATCTATATTACCTTTTAATTCAGAAATATCCTTATCTATAGTGTTCAAGTCAGTTTTCATTACCTTTACAATTTTAGTTAGATTATCCTCTTCAGATGATAGGGATAAAAACTCAAAAAGATGAGATGCCGTCTTATCCATCAAGAAAGGCTTATCCATTTGATACCAAAAATTAATACGCTCTTTTTCATTAACTAACTTAACTTCTTTAATAGATAAAACATCCGCTACTTCAGGGACTTGAGTTCTACCCACCTTGCTATAAAACTCTTTATTTATCTTATACTCCGTCGGTATAGTATGCTTCCTATGCTTCTTCCAGAACACTTCTGCACCATTATAATCTATCTTAACAGAGGTAAATTCTTTTCCATTCTTAATAAATCTATCCCCAGTTCTATTGAAAACAGCATCTCTTATAGCCCTAAAAATAGCAGACTTACCTGAATTAGTATCCCCTTTTATAATAGTTATCCCAGGGGTAAACTCTAAAGAGGCCTCTTCAATTGCCTGATAGTTCTTTATATCTACCTTAAAACAAGGAACATTTTCCTTACTCATTAACCATCACCTACTTCCAGGATATACCCGTCTAAATCAAAAATTACCCTTACTCCCTCTGGTTTATATTCTGTAATAATCTTTATTAAAGCCCTCGAAATACTACTCCTTAAAATTCTACACCATTTTAAAACCCAAGCAAAAACCTTCCTATACTCTACTTGAACACACCACATATCACCATCTAAAATCAAAACCTCTATCTTCCTAATATAAAGTTTTCTCCCAAGATTATCATTTAACTCCTTCTCTAAAAAAATCACACCCTCTTCTAATGCACTCACTTACTATCCTCCTTCCCTGAACCAAACTCCATTCTATAACACTCCTCTATTTCCATAACCTCTCCGCTTTCTACCAGCCCACACATTTTACCTTCATTACTCTCAAAACAATCGTGCCTGATTTTACAATAACAACAGCAAACCTTAGAACCTACCCTTTCACAGATAGCCCTGTTTTTATCCCAACACTGTTTATCCCCAAACTCATCCATCCATTGCATAAGTTCCTCTGATAAAATTTCATTAGGGGTATGCTCTGCATAAGCATATATAGCCTTCCTTGCAGATTCATCCTTAAGAGGTCTTAAAACAAAACAAAAAGGAACCTCCTCTCCCGTTTCGACCTTATACACCTTATACTTAGGATAAAGCCCCTTATCTTCCATAAATTATTCCTCCAACTCGCTCAAAAGGAATAGTCCTCCTGATTTATCTATCAACTCTTTAATAGTATCAATATTTTCCTTTACATACTTCATTGCCTCTTTCTCTCCCCTTCTACGCTCATCCTTATCCCCTATCTTAATCGTATACCAACCTACCCTATCCTTAGACATATAACCCTTACCTTCCAGCCACTTAAAACAGGTAGAAAGATTAGAAATACCTTTACCGAATAATATAGTAACAAACACAGGCACAAAAGGTCTTTCATACCTATTCTTTATAGTCCACACCTTAACGTGAGCACCATAAGGAACCTCCTGCTCCCCATCCATAGTATTCGCCTTCCGCATAAGTTTCTTTTGACTGCTCATCTCCGTTCTGATATCCATATAAAACTTTTGAGCAAATCCCCCCGCAGCCTCTTTCCGAGAAGAACCTCTAAAACTAAAATCTAATTTATAACGCATCTGATTGATAAAGAAAAAAGTAATATTATTCTGCTTGGCCACCGCTTTATATTTCTGTAAAAATAAAGAAGTATACCTTGCCTGCAAACCAGGTTCAGAATCAGAAATGGATTTGCTCAATAATTTCTCAGGAACCATTGCTGTCACAGAATCTATAACTACATAAGCAAGGTCTTTCTCATCTGCAAGCGTATTAAGAATCTCCTCTCCATCTTCAAAAGTATGAGGTTGCAAAAATAAAAAATTCTCATTTAAATATTTATCCAACCCCATACCGTTTATCTGACTTTCGTTGACCCCTTTTTCAAAATCTAAATAAACCACCTTTTTACCTAAAGCACAAGCAGTTTTACAAAAATGTAATACAGCACTTGATTTACCCAATCCTGCATCAGAAGCAATTTCAATAAATAATCCTTTAGGAATACCGCCACCATAAAGTGCATCAAAAACTACTGAACCAGAAGGAATAAACTCTGTCCTATCTTGACTGGGAAACTTTTCAATCAACTTATCTACTTTCTTTTCAAACCCCATTATTTTTCTCTACCTCCTCTAAATTACTAAGTAATTCTACTTCCCTACAAACAAATAACCTGGGACACAGATTTTCCAGACTTTCAAAAAGTTCTTTACTGAAACCTGCTGGATTTTCATTCGAGCAGACCAACAATCTCATTAATAAAATAAACGATTCTGCTATATCATGATTCATTCTGCGTTCTATATGAAATTCAAACCCTTCTTCAGTAAGCAATTCCATCATAGCCTTAGCCAGAATAACAGAATCTTTTTTAGAGGCTTTTTTATTTTCGTGTAAATATTTGATATAAGAAGAAGCCAAACCCTTTACATCTACATCTCCCCTACCATACTTATAAACAGACCTATAAACTATAGAATCCAGAAACATAAATCCTAAAGCATATAATCCTGGAGAAAACATTGAACCATGAAACGGAATTTCCATAACCACTCTCCCTGGGTACACTCCTAACTCATCAAAAAAACCATTTATCTCATCTAGAATACAGCTTGCAGTATAATATAGATTTTGAAAATTCTTCTTACCTATCTTTTGCCCATATGAATTAAAATAAAAACTACCTTGTGAATACACAGCCACTCCTGAACGGGTATAAGATAAATCTATTCCTACAAAAGAATCTCTATAATCTGCCATATTAGACCTCCATATTGACCCTGATAATTTAAGGAGAAGGGATTACTAAAACCCCTTCTCCTTATAAACCCCTCTACTACTCTTCCCTAATTAATCATCAGGAAAAACATCATCAAAGTCCAGATTTTCCTGCTCCGATTCTGAATAACCCATTAACTTAAGGAACTCAGATTCATTAAGCTTCTTACCTACAGCAGTTAATAAATGTTTCTTATTCCGAGTTAGGAAATTCTTAACAAACTGCACCATTTCAGGACGTGTCCTCCATGCCGCTTTACCTGCTACTGTAAAAGAGATTTTCTGATACTGCTCATCCTTACAGGATACCAACAAATCAAATCCCGTAATATCTCCCTGCACTTCATTGATAGTAATAAGGTCTTCATTCTGCTCATTACCTACAGAAAGAACCTTCACTTGGATATCTTTTGACTGTATTTTACCTTTGGTATCAGTATCATAAAATACCACAGGGTAAACATACTTTACACGAGGAAATCCCAGCATCTCACAGCACTTACCTTCAAAGCAAATAAAAGAGCCTGTGTCTTCATCATAATGCAGTTTAACAGGGATTACATCGTCTTTAATAATTGAGAGGCGTTCCTTTTTAGAAGTAGTAAACCTACACCTCTCCACCAAGAACCTTGATACTTTAACTCCTATTTTTCCTGTAGAAACTCCTGGCAAATCCTTTAACGAATCATCCAGAATATCAAGTTCTTCAATTTCGCTAACATCTGCATTGTTAGATTCTTGAATTGCGTTCTCTTCCTGATTTCCCTGTTTTTCTTGAGATTGCTTTTTGGATTTAGAATCCTGACTTTGGACTGGGATGTCTTTTTCTTCAGAACCCTTCTCATCAAGTTCTGAGAAATCAACATCAAAAATGTCGTCAGAGTTTTTATCTACAAAACTCATCTAAAAAACCTCCTTTAATTTAAAATCTATCATTATTTTATTGCAAGCCCACCACCAACCACCCCTCCTGCTTTTTAAACCCTTCTAATTAATAACCCTGCCCTTATTTACACCTGTTACTAAATCTGTTATTGAGGCTATTTAATCATCTGTGAGAGAAGAGAAATCCTCGAAATCCCCTAAAAATACTCTGTTAGAAGATTCTTTTTTAGAAGTCCCTTTCTTTTCTTTAACAGACTTCCTAGAAGGTGTTTTACGGGCAATACCACCACCTTTCTTGTCATCAGCATAGATACCATAATTAACTTCCTCTATATCGTGATTAGCAAACCCAAAGTAATTTTCTAACATCCTATCAATATTAATAGAAGGATAAAATCTAAACTTGGGCACAAACTCCCAGGGTTCTGCATCAGGGTCGTTTACCCAATTTCCCTCTTTACTCCTCTTTAACCCTGCTTTAGCACCTACTCTAGGCTTTGTCTTTAAAACCTGAAATTTACCTACCCCAGAAAGGGGTAAAGTATGGTCTTCCTGCTCTACCGTAAACTGTATAATCCCCCTAATAAAATCCTTAAAGAAATCCCATGAGTCAGACCTGGAAACCTGCTCTCCCAAAAAATCTTGGAGCATAACCTGTAAATGCTTTTTAAATAACTCTGTTTTATGAGCTGGCACTCTTAAAAAACCTCCCTTCCTATTATTCCATACCATACAATCTTGGAGAAGCCAGTATATACTGCACCGAATTGTAAAACCTAAGATAGTTATCAAAAGCGTTTTTAAAATTCATTAAAGAAACCTGATAATCCTTTAATACATCTAAATGCTTGTTCAATAGATTTTTAGTCGGCTTAAGATAAGATAAGGAAGCCCCTCTATCTAACTCTTTACTCAGGGACATCCTTAAATCTTTTATAGCAATAATAGTATTATTCAAATGAGTAAGTTGTTTAGAAATCCTATAATTTAAATCAACAACCTCTTTATAGGATTTATAAAGAACATCCTTTTTCTGCACCTTCTCCCAATCAGGGGCTTCTATTTCTGCCTGCATTAAATCATCTATTTCTCCCTTAACTTCTTCTACTAAAGCACTTATCTTTTTCTCTAAAGCAACTACTCTTTTCTCAAAACTCATTTGATTTTCCTCCTCTATTCTATTATCCCGAAAAATTAATCACTCTCTATTAGTATTATACGAATCTTTAACCAAAATTTTTACGAAAATCCGAACTTTTTTTGAGATTCTATTAAAAAATTATAATCCCTCTTAGAAAGGTCCGTCTCCTGCCTCTCAAAAACAATAGGAATCTCCCTTTTCAAAGCCCCTTCTGCAATATATAAAATATCCTCCTTATGGCATTTAGTTTCCTCTATTGCCGTAAAAGAATGTCTATCTAAATGGGAACCCTTGTCTACCTCTTCAGGTATAGCATTTAAATGCACTACATTACTAACATTTAAAACATGATTTATTATTTTCCTTTTACTTAAATCCATCCCATTAGCATAAGAATGCAAACTATCAAAGCACATCCCTATCCTATCATTATCATAATCAGTAACTATTTTATAAAGCAATTTCACAGAACCTATCTTGTTTCCATTTTTAGAGCCTGCATCGTTTTCCAGATTTAATCTAACATCCAAACCATCAGTCCTCTGTAGCCATTTGCTGCAAAAACTCATAATACTATAATAGACTGATTTAATATCCTGTTCAGATTTTTTACTGCCTACATGGGTTACGATATCTTTTATCCCCAGTACATGGCAAACTTCTGAAAGGCGAACCAATTCACTTAAAGAAGCCCTCCAGCTTTTAGAACCACTGCCCTGACAAAAATTAATAAAAAAGGAACTATGAACTATCAACCTTATATCTCCAGGAAGTCCTTTACCATAACCGATAACCTTATCTTTAGATAAAGCGTTCCATTTAGAAGGGTCCGCTAAAAATACTTGAAAAACTCTAAACCCCTCTTTTATAAGGGATGGAATTTCCTCTATCAAAACTTTCTCAGAACCCCCTACATGCATACCTATTAAATTTTTATAGTCCACTATTTATAACCGCCTTCCTCATCCACTTAAAAAAGAGAAATTAGATAAAACCCTTATTAAGAACCACTGGTAGTATCTATACTGAGGATTAAAGAATCTACAGTATAAGGGTCTCCTACTAACATAATAGCTATACTAGCAGAATCTACATCTGCTTCAGCAGAAAAGGTTAAATCAAAAGTAACCTGCCCCTCTCCACCAGTATATAAAATTATACCTTCTTCATCTAACTTCTGCAAAGTGTCTGCAGGGTCGCCAGTCTCTATATCATCTAAAGCCCCAAATATAGATGCGGTTACAGTAAATTCAATAGGTACCCCTTCTGTAGTATCATCTAAAGCAATGGTATAAGTTTCAGTTACGGGGTCCCCATCACTTTCTATAGATTGCTCCCCAGTTAAATGAATATCCCCTTCATAAGATGGATATTCCTCACTACCTTCTTCATTCACAACTACTGAAACAGTCAATGAACTACTTATACTTAATTCATCTGCTCCAATTTCAATTGTACCTTCCCCTGAACTATATGAAAGGTCTCCTGTAAGCGTCAAAGTAGCCTGAGTATCAGAATCCCTGACTACTGCTACACTTAAACCAGATAAGTCTCCTCCCAAAGTAACATGAGTATCATCATCAAAGTCTCCATCAAATTCAGCATTTGTTAAAGTTAATTCAAATTCCTGCTCTAACTCTCCATCCTCCTCTACTTCGTCAGGTGATACTGTCATAGTTGCCTCATTTACAGTTACCGTAGCCGTTAAAGGACCTGCAATATTCAGACCTCCTGCTTCTACTGTAATGGTTCCTTCCCCTGCATCGTGTATTAAATCCCCAGAAATATCTACCGTTGCCTGAATAGCAGAAACTTCATCTACCACATCCACAGAAAGCCCTTCAAAATCACCGCCTAAATCAATATCCCCTGTTTCTAAATTATCAAACTCTACATCCCCAGGCACTAAACTCAAATCAAGGGTGAACTGCTGGTCAAAGTCTCCATCTTCAGGCACTTCATCAGGCGATACTGACATTGTAACCCCTTCAATTTCTTCATCATAAGGTGCTGTTATTACTGAATCTATATCAAAATCCTCTACAAACAACTGCCAATAATCACTCTCGGAAGTATCTAAAAGGTCATTAGAAATATGGTCTTTAATACACAGATAAAGATTATACTGAGCACTCTCAAAAACAGATACTAAATCCCCCGAATTATAACGCTTATTAGATTTCCAGGGGAAATGCACAAAATGCTCCCTCGAACTTGGGTCTACCATACTGGGATAATGTTTTAAATTATAAACCCTGATATAACTATCTCCACCATTTTCAAAGAAAACTCCTATACAAAAAGGGTCAAACTCATCAACAAACCTTGCAATATCATCTACAGGAGCTACAAAACTAATCCCTGGAGGAGATTCCTCTACATTAAACTGCTTTCTAGGAAATACCCTACCTTGATAATCTGTTTCAGTTTCCACTAAATAAAAATCTAACCTGTCCTTTACACTTTGAGGTAAAACCTCTATACTATCACCTTTATAAAACACTGCAAATTACCTCCTTTAATAAATTCCGTATACTTAATTATATAAACGATATGTTTATTCCATCAACTCCTGCTTTACAAACCTCAATATTTTAACAGTATCCTTGCCCCACTCTCTATTCCTTAAAATAAAACTGGGATGATTAACAGGAATAATATATACTTCTTTTTTACCAGCTAAAAAAGTATGATAAATATCCCCATGAATAGCCAGCAAAGAAGGATACCCCCAACCCATAAAAAGTTTAAGAGCATCATTACCTAAAACAAATATAAAAGGAGGTGTCTTAAATAAACGGAACTCCCAATACTTCCACAAAGAACAAACCTGCATATGCTCCATCTCTGGAGGTCTATTAGTTTTAGTCCTACAATATGCAACGTTAGACAAGATAACTTCCTCTCTGGATAATCCTAAAACATCAAGATATTTAGAAAAAATCTTACCTGAGTTACCTCTCTGGGAAAAAGGAACCCCTACAATATCATCAATTTTACCAGGATTCCTGCCTACAAACATAGCCTTAGGCTGATAAACAATATCTGGAGGAATAGGTATCTTACACTCTCTACTAAGTTTACACCGTTTGCAGGATTTAACTAACCCTGAAAACAAATCCAACTTATTATCATAATCAGCACTATGATAATCTGTATTCTTTATCTTCAATAGATTCTTTATTATACCCTGCTTTAAATGCACCGCCTTCTCATTCAAAAAAGCAGGGTATATAGAATCTATCTTTTTAACTTTTATCTCCTCCATCTCTCCTAAAGTATTTTTCACCATACCCACTCCTCCAGGGTAAATAACTAATTGAAATGTCTTCCCTAAATAACACTTTTGTATAATAACTACAACTTACACATTGAGCATACTCAGGTTCTTCATTCTGATTAAATTTAACTACCATAGAAAGAAAACACTTTGGGCAGGGCACATCCTGAACAAAAATCCCTCCAGTATATACCCCTGAAACACATAAAACCTCATCTAAATCCATATGCTTAATATCCTTAAAATCAAACGCTGTCACCAACAGATATTGAGAGCCAGAGAAGTCAGTCACAATCTACCAGAACCTTTTAAATCCAAAAGTAAATTCAAAAACCTCAACTCCTCTCTGTCTACTTTGCTTTGAGCATAGTTTAAAATTGAAGGTCTTATTAACTTCCCCTGCCTACTGCTAAAATTCTTCAATAACTTTTTATAATCATTATTTACCTTCTGCTCCTCTACATAAATTACCCTGTTCAAAAAAGTAATAAAAGAAGATTCTACAATATAAAACGGATAGTTATCTACAAGATTAAAATAAACATTCATCATCTCTTTAACAGAGGCAAGGGAAGACTTGAACAATTGATAAATAGTATTCTCTCTACTGTCGGCTACATAGGGCCAAACTCCAGAAATCCAAAAGACCTTATAGCCGTACTCAAAATCCTCATCAGATAACACATCTAAAATATCCTTTAACCTTTGTGGAACTTTGCGATTTCTACTGCTGTAAACATAATCCAGAACACCTTCCCGAGTAGTTAAGTCTATATCGTGCATCCCTACCGTATTGATAAACCTATTCGTATTCTCATTTAAATATTTTTTTACATTAGGACGCCCCTTGCCCACATAGATTATATCTTTATCCGCATCTAAATAATCCAAGGAAGACTTAACCTCAAAAGAAGGATAGAAAAATTGAATAAGTTTAGGCTCTTTTACCCTTACCGTTTTCCCTATCAAAATTAATGCCTCCTTAAACACCTTCTTTAAAAGTAGGGATTTCTTCGAGCACTTCCCCTAAACTATCTTTTAATATCTCTATATCCTCCTTCATTACTGGGATTATAGAAAGTGTTATACTCTGCCTTAAAAACAGGTACTTGAAACAGAACTTTAACCTTTCCCAAAAACCCTCCTCTACTGGAGACATAACTTCTAATACTACCTCGTCTTCTACCTGTACCATCCTAACCCTAATCTTTATATCTCCTAAATATCCATCAGTCTCCCAAAGAACCCTCATGACAACCCTCTCCCATTTAGAATTAGTATATTTGGTTTTCTTTTCCCTTAATCGTTTCATAAGCTTTATCTATTTCTTCATTCAAATCTACTTCATCCTGCTCATCCTGTTTCTCATCTTCAGAAATACCCTGAGTCGCATTCTCATCACCCATATTTCCTGCTATTTCTACATTACCTCTTTTCAATTCCCGATAAGCACTAGTTAAAAGACTATGCACCTTACTTAAACGGTCTGCATCTTGCTTTATATTCTTCTTATACTTATGAAGAACATCCGCATCCCTTGCCAATTCCTTTATATACCCTGCTAATTTTTCTTCCAAAGGACACTCTTTTCTCATTTTTAACAAACCTCCTATTTATAATTTAAATACTTTAACCTTCTCTTAAAACAGGTTAATTAAAGAAAGTCATCAACTTTTTCTTATTCTTAACATACCCTAAAGCCCTATCATAATAATAAATTTTAGGCGATTTCCTCACTATCTCGTTCAACCTATCAAAATAATCAATTTCCTGCCCCAAACCATCCAAAGTCCTTAAACCCTCTTTAACTCCTAACAATTCAGAACTTATCTGATGATTATAATATTTTACTACCGTCTTCATCCTTGACAATAACATAGGAGAAACATTATCATACTTAGCCAACAACACTATCGGAAAATTAGTTTCCTCTACTTTTTTTAATAATAAATTAGTAGCATTGCTTGTTAAATAAGATAAATCAGATATAACTAAAGGATATCCAATACTAGATATACTAAGATAATAGGATACCAATTCCCGAACATCCTCAGAATCCCTCACCTCCTTTATAGGTCCTTTATAAACCTTTAAGAAATCCTCTACAGCAGAAGCCATAATCAATAAAGGGGAATTTGCCTTCAAATCCGTAAGTGCATTTTTTAATTGCCCCATCAATTAATACCTCCTATATATATTATACGAATTAGAGGCAAAAAAATTTACGAAAAAGCAAAAAAAATAGCCCTTATTTAAAAAATAAGAGCCAAACACAGGTAAACTCCCCCAACAACAGAGACAATTAAACCCCAGCAACATAAACAGAATCTTCGAGGATATTCCGCATCTTTTTAATATCCTGCCAAATCTTAGGGATAGAAACTACATCGCCTGTTTTTTGATTGATAAAAAACGATGCAATCTCTTCCAGGTTATAGCCCACTTCCAAATGCTGAGCTATAACCTTATAATCCAAAGAGCAATACCCTAATAAAGGACTATGCCCCTTCATAACTACTGGTAGCCTCCTACCTTTACGCTCCTCACTTTCTTTATAGAGATACTGTAAAATAATATCTCTATAAATAACCCCCAACGCCTCTTTTTCAGGAGATATTTTCCTACACTCCAGGATGTCCTCTAGAGTAATAGGATTCTCTGTCCCTTTAAGGCGAACCTTATCACATAACCTCAAAGGTACCTCCCTACGAGTTCTTACAGCATCCATCAAACCGTTCCGAACCCCCTGAAAAATATAGAACTTTTTACCACTTTTCTTAGGGTCGTATTTTTCAAAAAAACTACGCTCAAGAAAAGTGATATAAATCTTACTGATTAAATCCTCTACTGATAAAATAGGGTCCTTAACCAACATTTTGAAGGGTGTATAATCCCGACAAAGTTTTTCAACATAAATCTTTGTCCATTGATACCCTTCTTCCCTAGTAATTTTATCCTCCGCACCTTCTTTTCTCATTTTACCCACTCCTTTTTTGATTTTTATATATGTCCAGTTTTATTATACTAAAACACAAATCCCTATTCAAAACACAAAGCCACTCTCTAAATATAATTAAATAGAGATATTACTTTCTATTCTTACCCCACTGCCCTCAAAACGAGTATAATACTATCTTTGAAAGTTTTTCTTGGAACCTAAATACTCTCTATATAACCTGTGACTTTCTGAAAAATCCCCACCCCTGTAAAATATCCCCAAACCTTTTCTTTTATTAATCTCAGAAACTTTTTTAGGAACCTTAATCCCCAATTCCTGTATTTCCCTTTTAAATAACACAGGATACTCATCATACTTCAGTATGTACTCTTTAGGACTTATGTTGTGCTTTTTTAAATGTGCCCTTGTAAGCAAATCAACATAAATCCCGCAGATTTTGCAGACTTCAGCCAAAAGAATCCCCCCTATTTTAATGGAAATTGCAAAGAGTATTTCTTAATAAAGTATTTTAAGAAAACCCAATACCCCCTAAAAATGCCTTTAAATTTTTATCAGCCTCTGATATAGCATTATCTATTTCGACAAAGTTCTTGGCTTTACCTACATAATATTCCCAAATAACCTGTGTTTTTCTATCAGTAGCAGAATGTAAAGATAACACAAATACCAGGTTGGCTACATCAGGTCTGCTCTTGGTACGGTCTACATCCCAACTTATTCTCAATTTAAGTTTTCTTCTGGTATATTCATCAGCAAAAGTCTTTGTTCCATAAGAATTTCTAATTAACTTGAATCCTATTCTTTGAACAGCCTTCTTTAAATAAGCGTCTAAACTTTCTGCTAACTGCCCCTCTAAATGTTCTTCTATAGATTCTTCTTCCTCCTCCTCTTCCTCTTCATTCTCTTCTTCTATAGGTTCTTCTACAATTCGGGGAGGATTATCCTTAAAAGAATCACTATACTCATATAAAATAAAATCTATATCCTCTCTGGATTCCTTTACATTCTTCTTCTTTACCCACTTACCCGATTCAGGGTCTTTTTTATATTTTTTCTTAAACTCTCTCCAAGCATAACCTGCTGCAAAACTAGGTCCCTTGCCATCTTTTTTAAATTTGTCAAAATGCTTACCCCATTCATTTGCCTGGTCTAAAGTTAAATTACTTAAAGACTTCGGGACATTTTTCTTACTTTTCCAAGGCACTTATAGCCCCTCCTCAAAAAGAAATTGATAAATCAAGATATATCAATATCTATTTTCAACGCATAAAGTCCTACTAAATCACACCAGAAATTATACAAACACATCATAGCTATCTTAGATTTACCCTCTATAGCCGATATACTTTCTAAAAAATAACTTGCCATTTCCACCAATTCGCCACCAGTATCATTAACACCTTCAATATCTTCCTCACAAACTTCCTCAATTAAAAAAGTATAATCATCCTCCATACATAAAGGGTCTAAACCCCTATCAAACTCTCTATCAGAATAAGTAAATATACGAGAAACATCCATCTCCAGCATATTAGAATGGTCTGCAAACACAGTCCTGTTAAACCCCTGCAAAGAAGAACAGAGCAACGCCAAACTATTAGTATCTAATTTTATCAACATATCCTCAGATACCCTAAACCTTCTCTCACTATCTATAATTTTAACTAAATAAAATCCATCCTCAAATAAAACTACATACCCTTCTATAACAGCAAGAAAAGGTTGATGCCCTTTAGAACCACCTTCACATAGAACAACATCCCCTACACTAAACTCCGGGTTTAACTCCAAAAGGAACCCTCCTTTCCTACAAACAAAACCCTGTATTAAAAATATATAAAAGAAAAGATATTTGCCCTTCCATAATTCTAAATAATCATAGAATTTAAAAATTCCTCATCTATAATACAATTATCAGGACTGAGGTCAGGTCTCCAGGAAACCAGAACAGCGTGCTTTAACCTTTTAGCCCTTGCAGAAACTGCCTGACCATCTACTGAAACTACCTTCCCATAATATTCTCTTTTTAAAACAGGATTGCCATCAGAGGATAAAGCAGTCATCTTTTTCCTATCCTCCATAGGAATCCCTGATACCACAGCAATTTTATGAGGTTTGGTATTGCCTTCACTATCCCTTAAATAAACAGACACCTCGATTGCCCCTACCAATCCTGCCCATCCCTTACTCTCATCAGCCTCTTCATACCCAGTAATATACGCATCTATAGTATCCCCTATACCGTACATCTGCATAGATTCAGACATTGACCTTTTAACTTTAACCCAAGCATCTCTACGACGGCTGGAAGTAGGGATATAAATAGAGAATATATTCTTGGCTACACAACCCTCCCCACCTTTAAAAAGTACTGAAGAATAAAACACTTTTTTATTAGAAATATTTGAATTAGGTAAACTAATATCTATACCAGATTTTTTAAGTTGTTTAATTGCCTTCTTTAAACACCGCCTACGCTCTATTAAGGGCTTGTGCATAATCCATTCACCATCAAACCAGAGGCAATCAAAAGCCATAAACTTCAAAGGGGCTTCTTCTTTTTGAATGGCTATAGACCTCTCTGGCTCCAATGCCAATAACGCAGCCACCGCCTGCAATTTAGTTTCAGTAATAACCCCTCTTTTCTCCATAACCGTATCAATATTAGGATTAGTAGAAATTATCTCCATATCAAGGATAAACTCATTTTCTATTTTATCCTCCCTATAATCCCCCAGATAAATAGTGTCTTTATAAGAAATAGGTAAATGGTCTTTAACAGAAGAATTTCTTGAATAAAAATCAAAACCCTCATCTGTTTTAACCATCACTCCTCTAGCACCATCCAGCTTTTCTTCTAAATACCATTTTTTAGAATTCCAAACTTCATCTCGTTCAGATTCTTTAAGCACCTGCATTCTTTGACAGAGCATGGGACTCTCAATATTTAAAATTAACTCCAACCCTTTAGGCAGTCCTTCGGGATACTTTTGCTGTATATAATAATTCCTCAAAGCCCTGATATAACTGTCTTTATTCTCTTTTTTATCCCCAAAGTCTACGGAGATACCAAGGGACCTACACTCTTCTCTCAATTCCTTTAAAGTTCTTAATGATTGTAGAGCCATTCCCAACCCTCCTTCTATTTAAATTATCCCTGCCTATTTTAATTATCTACAAATCTTATTTATTTTCATCCAGTTAGCTAAAATCCACTACCCTCCCTGACTTTCAGGTCTTTTAAATACTTTATAATCATCTACCTCTACTTCTACCCATACCCTATCTCTTTCACTTAAATGAGGGGCTTCTGGCTTGAAACAGCAATGCCAGCCAGGTCTATGGGCATATCCCTTAGTAGGATAATCCTCTGCCTCTCTCCACTCTCCTATGGACAGTCTATCCTTCCTGTTTATAAATAAAGAACCTAAACTACCATCCTTTCTTAACCTGACCAACTTATATGCTTTCATCAAAACACCTCCTACCGAAGAGCAGTATCTGTTTTTAAAAATTCCTCCCAAGAATATCTTGTATACATACCCGGCATCATCCAATACATTCTATAATTCTTAACTAACTCCTTATTCCAATTAGGAGAAATATACCGATTAATTCTTTCTTTATCATCTAAAGGTCTAAACTGTTGGGGATAGGGTCTTACCCCCAACTTTCTTATTTCCTCTGCCCTATAAAAAGCCTCTTCAAAAGTATCTGTATAATTGAATAACACATAGACCATCATTTTGCTTTTAGGAATTCCTACATCTAAACATTTCTGCAAAACTTCCTGTATAGAACCATCCGGATGCATACTGTCAAAAGCAAATCTTAAACCATTTCTTTCAAACTTAACCCCTTTTATTTCTTCTAAATGGTCATCTGTAAAAAACCTGCAATCAAAACCGTTATCAAATATAACTCTCAAATTATGTTTTTTCAAAAAATCCATTATATCTTTAAAATGGTCAAAATCCCCTGCAGTAAGATTATTATCGTGTATATATACTTTAGATTTATTTAAATCAATAGCATCCTTCCAATTCTTATTTATACGATATTCAGGCTCCAGAGTTCCTACAGCACAAAAGCCACAATTATTAAGACATCCTCTTGATGAGAACACCTGCGAATAATTCTTCATAGGATGCTCAGGGAATAAAGAATAATCAGGCTTTAAATCCTCTACTGCATTATCTATCCCCTGAAACGGGTATATACCAGTAGCCTCATAATAATCCTCCGGCATTAAAGTCGCAGCAACTCCCCCAACTCTTAATTTATCTTTATCCTGCACAAAATTCTTTAAATAATTAATAGCCTCTATATTAGCCTGAAAATGAAAAGTAAAAATAGTAGAGAAACAAATATAATCGTAATTAAGTAAATCAGGTTTCTTCTTCCCCTGCCCAAAATACTCTACATCATAACCCTGTTCTTTATAAAAAGTAGCAAACTTCATCAAAGCTAAATTACGCTGTTTAGTTTTATAACGGTTTTCAGCCAACAAAACCGTATTCGTTCTCTCATTAAATAATCTATTCGACATTGCCCTCTTCCTTTCCCAACCGCTTTGCAATTTCATAAACCACATTTACCGTAACAGCATTCCCTGCCTGCAAATATAATTGGCTGTTAGAATTTACTTTTTCTGCCCTTTCAAATGCCCAATCTGGAAAACCCTGCAACCTCCAACATTCTTTAGGAGTTAATTTGCGGATTCTTTCTCCTACCTTTATTTTAGGCTCCCTATCTCCTCCCTGCATTGTATTTATTGTAGGAGCAATACCCTCTGGCGAATAAACTCTCCCAGTTTCCGGGTCATCTCTACCATAAGTCCCTTTATAAATATTGCCTATTTGCTTGATAGTTTTTGAGCTTTTTCTTGTGATAGGAAATACTTCTCTTCCACTAATTCTTCCAGAATGTCCGATAATGAACACTCGTTCTCTGTTTTGCGGCACTCCAAAATCTTTGCTGTTAAGCATCTGCCATTCGCAACTATACCCCAATTCTGCCAGGGAATTAAGGATTGTTGCGAAAGTTTTCCCTCCATCGTGGGAAAATAATCCCCGGACATTCTCAAGGAGAATATATTGAGGTCTTCTTTCTTTAGCCAACCTGAGGATGTCAAAGAATAAAGTGCCTCGTGTATCTTCGAAACCTCCTCTTCTTCCAGCAATGCTGAAACTCTGGCAAGGAA
>PWFW01000143.1 GCA_003554225.1 Halanaerobiaceae bacterium
AATAAGTCCGGGGGCGGGGAAATATGACGGATATAGATAATGATTCCAGAGAGGTCGATAGTAGGCTCAAATCTGAATCTTTAACTGAAGAAATACCTGATAAAATAATTCGCAGGCTGCCCCATTATTATGTTCAGCTTAAATATATGATGAAGAAGGATATTGAATATGTTTCCTCCGAGCAGCTGGCTAAAATAATGGGTTTTTCCAGTTCTTTGATTCGCAGAGATTTAAGCCATTTTGGCCAGTTCGGGAAAAAAAGTTACGGTTATGATGTTCACTGTCTCTATGAAAATCTGCAGCAGATTCTGGGTTTTGGTTACGAAAAAACAATGATAATTGTCGGGGCAGGCTTTTTAGGCCGTGCTCTGGCCAATAATAAAAGTTATTCCGAGCGGGGATATATTTTAAAGGGTATATTTGATAAGGATCCGGCTATCATAGGCTTGGAGTTCAACGATATCAAGGTAATGGATATTGAACTTGCTCCAGATTTTATCTCAGAACATGAAGTCGATGTCGCTGCCCTGGCAGTTCCGGCTGAATCAGCTCAGGAGACAGCTGACATGCTGGTAAATGCTGGCATCAAAGGCATCTGGGATTTTACTGAGACACCGGTCGAGGTTCCAGGTAATATTATTCTAATTGAGCAGAACATGAATGACGGCCTCTGCAAGATTTCCTGCAAACTGGTTCAGAAAAGGCAATCACCCAGTTAAACTGGATGATTCTGGCCTTTTTCAATAATAATTTGTCTCTGAGCGCATCAGTTCAATACCGGGCATCTCATCTACCAGATTGATAACCTGATTAAATATTTTTTCCAGATAATTTCTCTGGTTGCTGACAGAGACAACGGCCAGCACCGAATGCTGCCAGTTTTCCTGACTATCCACCTCCGCAACAGCCAGATTAAATTTGTTCCGCATTCTATCCTGGAGGCTTTTAAGCAGCCTCCTTTTTTCTTTGAGGGAAGCTGCTCCCGGCAGATAGAGGTTCAACCTGAGAGATGCTATTATCACCTTTCTTCAACCTCCAGCCTGCCGAAGACCACGCTGCCTTCCACCAGCAATGAGGGCCTGTCACCCCTGTCAAGGTCCGGACTTAAATAGGTGTAATCTCCAAAAGTTATTGAGGTCCTATCTGGCAGCAGAGCGTTACCAAAGGCCGAGCTCACCCTGACTTCTGCCAGCTGCTCCCGACCGATAATTAATTTTCCTGACCCAAAAACAATGTTCATCTCTATGAAATCAGTCTGCTCCAGATCAAGGTCCCTGAGGTCCAGTTCTCCACTCCCAAAAATAACGGTAAATTCATTTTCAGTTAACTCACTCCCGCTTCTCCGCAGCTCACCAAAGATAACAGTGCTGTCATCTACCGTTCTAACGAAGGGGCCACCTAGCAACATAGAGATGCCCAGATAAATCAGGACAAAGGCCAGCACAACCCGAAAAAAGGGAATATTAATATTAAAAGAACGAAGCACTGCCGAAACACCCAGCACTATCAACAATAATCCCCAGAATATTTCACTAAATAAAAAGCCCCCCCTCATTCACCGGTCTCCTTTCTTTTGCGGCAACCTTAATTGTGTTTCTTTGCAACCTATTATATCATCTTTTTTGATAAAGGTATAGTTCAATCTACTCTAAATCTTTAAAATCCTGAAGAAGATTGCTTTCCCGGGAGAGGCAGCTTGATATTCCGGCTTTGATAAATCTGCCTCTTCCCCTGCTTCCGGTAAAGATGCCCTCTCTGGCAATTATTTCACCCCGGGAAAAGGTCATTTCCGGCCAGCCCAGGATTTTAAAACCCTGATAGGGAGAATAACCAGCCCGGGACTGAACAATTTCATCGCCCAGCTCCATTTTTTTATCGGGATTAAAAACAACCAGGTCAGCTACAGCTCCTTCTGCAATGACTCCCCTTTCGGGGTAAAGCCCAAAAATACGAGCAGGGTTTCCCGCCAGAACTTTAACCAGCTCGCTGTAAGTCATCATTCCGGTATTAACCCCAAAATGGTGAATCAGAGGTAAAAGTGTCTCAGAACCCGGCAGACCGGGTAACATATTCAGGGCAGAGGTGTTTTCTCTTTTCTGCTCCAGAGTAAAAGCACAGTGGTCGGTTGCCACTACCTGGATTGTACCCTCCAGCAGGGCCTGCCATATTTTTTCTCTATGCTCTGATTCTCTGAGAGGGGGAACCATAAAATATCTCTCCGGCTCTTCTTTCTCCAGATAACTGCGGTCTAAAAGGAGATAGTGGGGAGCAGTTTCTCCGAAAATTCTTCCCCCCTGCCTCCGGACTGCATGGAGGGCTTTGACGCTCTCGGCAGCCGATATGTGAGCAAAATAAACCGGCAGGTCATTTGCCAGAGCCTCCCGGGCAATTTTTTTCACAGCCTCTTCCTCAGCCCGGGCAGGTCTTAGCTCGGGATGGTCACTCAGCGATAGTTCAGTTCCGGTCTCTTTGAGCTCACTCAGGCGTTCTGTTATTATCGAATTATCTTCAGCATGAACAGTTAATAGCAGGTCATTGTGGCAGGCAGCGGTCAGCAGTCCCGGAATATCCTCCTCTGCAATCATATATCCTTCTTTTTTATAGGTGGTAAAAATCTTCAGGCTGCTGACTCCAAGCTCCCTGATTTCTTTAAGCTCACTATCAATTTTGCTGTCATAGTAATGAACTATTTGATGGAGGTTAAAGTCAATCACACTATCCTCAGCCTCAGATATTCTTTCCCGGGCCGATTCAGCCAGAGATTTATCAGCTTGATGGTCAGCATAATCGATGAAGGTTGTTACCCCTCCCAGAGCAGCTGCCCGGGAACCGGAAAAAAAATCATCAGCAGTGGTCGTGCCCCGGGAATGAAGGAGGTAGTGAGTATGAGCATCAATGATTCCTGGCAAAATTAGATTTCCAGCAACATCAATAATCTCAACCTCGTCCTCAATATTCTGTTCCGGATCCAGCAGAGAGACTATTTTTTCCCCGGCAATCAGAAGATTTTTCTCCCTGACTCCCGTTTCCTGAACGATCTTTCCTCCCGTCAGCAGCTTTTTCACCACAGCTAAGCACCCCTTATCTAATTGTTGCTCCATCTGCCTGCCTGTTCTCCAATTTCAAAAAACCAGCCTCCGGTGGCTGGCTAAAAATTTAATATTTGACTCTGTTACCGGTAACAGCAAATATCGTTTCTTCCCCGATATTTGTGGCATGATCTCCTACCCGCTCAAGTGACTTGGCCACGTTAATAAATCTCACAACCTGATTCATCTTCCGGGTGCCATCACAGTCATCCAGCAGCCTGATATTTTTTTCATATATCTGCTCGTAGATATTATCAGCCCTTTCATCCTTCCGGCAGGCTGCTTCTGCCAGATCAGGATTTCGGGTAATGAAGGATTCCAGCACGGCACTCAGCATATCCGAAACAATATCTGCCAGTTCCGGTATCATTACCAGAGGTTCAAGATACTTTTCATTTTTTAACTCCATAACAGTTTCAGCAATATTGGTGGCATGATCTCCCACTCTTTCCAGGTTGATGGCTATTTTTGCTGTAGCCAGAGCAAAACGAGCATCGCTGACATGGGGATGTTCCTCGCTCAACAGCCGGGAAATTTTGTCTTCAATAGTAAACTGCATATGATCAAGCAGATCGTCCCGTTCAATTACTTCCCAGGCCAGATTGGAATCCTTGGTATCTAGGGCTTTAATAGAATTATGCAGCATCTCTTCCGCCACTTCACTCATATCGCTGAGATCACTGATAAGTTCTTCTCTTTGTTTTTCATAGACCTTTGGCATATATCATTCCACGCCCCTTCCAGAATAGTTAAAAACCCTCAATCTTCAAAGGCAGCTACTGCTCTCTGACAGTCTCTGCTCTTTGCCGTTAGTTAAGCCAGGATTTTATCCTGTGCTTTAGTAATTCTGCATAGATAAATGAAATCCTGCCAGTTTTGCAAATTTTGCAGCTGCTTGCAGCTTATTTTTATTTATTGTAAAATGACATTACCGTAATATTTAAAGATAATATACTACCAAAAAAAGGAGGCTATCATGAAAAATATCGGCCAGGAGTTTATTAACAGAACAAAATATCCAAGTGTTTCCCCTTCGGATGAAAGCAAAGAGCTTGCCCCTCCGGACCGCACCTGCAAACCCCGGGCTCAAAAAATCTGTGAGCTTCCCGAGCCTGAAAAGCTGAGTTTACCGGAGGTTCCTATCCATCAGGCCATAAGCAGAAGAAGAAGCAGGCGGAGCTATCAGGACAAATCTCTGGAAAATAGCGAACTTTCCAGCCTGCTTTATTATACCCAGGGAATTAAACGCAGCCTCCCTGGAGAAAAAAGTCTTCGCACAGTCCCTTCAGCCGGAGCCCGTCATGCCCTGGAAACCTATCTCTATCTCCACCGGGCAGCCGATCTGCCCCGGGGGCTTTATCACTATCGAGCTGAAGAACATCAACTGGCTCTGCTGCAGGAGGACGATCTAATGGCCGAGGTTTATCGGGGTGTTCTCCGGCAAAAATTTGTCCGGCAGGCTGCTGCTGTTTTTTTCTGGGCCGCCGACATCTACCGCATGGCCTGGCGTTACAGCGAAAGAGCCTATCGCTATATTATGCTGGATGCCGGTCATGTCTGCCAGAATCTTTATCTTGTCGGTGAAATTATCCAGGCCGGGGTCTGCGCCATTGCAGCCTTTGATGATGATTACTTAAATAATCTGCTGGAGCTGGACGGCAGAGAACAATTTGTTATCTACGCTGCTGCCCTGGGCAGCAGGAAGAAAAGCTGAAGACATTAAATTAAGCCCACCCGGAAGAATCAGGGTGGGTTTGCTGGATATTTTAGCTAGCAAAGGAGATGGGAAAATGCCAGAAAATTTGCTTCAGATTACTGGAATAAAGGGGAGCCCCCGCTCTGAAAGTAACAGCAGCCGGTTGCTGGAGGAGGTTCTGACAGGCTGTGATAGAGCTGCAGAAAAAACCGATCAGGAAATAATCAAAAATATAATAAAACCCGATGAAAGGGAGATCTCTGCCTGCATTGCCTGCTTTCACTGCGATAGAACCGGGGAGTGTATCTTCCGCGATGATATGCCGGAACTGATAAAGACCTTTAATAGATCTGATATTATCATTGTCGCCAGTCCAATTTTTTTCAATGGTATGCCTTCAACTTTAAAAAAAATGATCGATCGCTGTCAGCCAATCTGGGCCAGCAAATATCGCCTGAAAAGACCGATCATTGACCGCCATAAAAAGAGAAGGGGGCTGCTGCTGGGCTGTGCCGGAGCCCCGGAATATCAGGATCAGTTTACCGCCCTGAAAACTGTGGGTGAGATGTTTTTCAAGACCATTAATACCAGGCTGCTGGCTAAAAAATTTATTCCCAATACCGATAATCTGATTTTAGAGCAGGAGAGCGAACTGCTGGACGAATTCCGGAAACTGGGAGAAAAACTAGTGGAAGAGTTTGCCAGAAAGTAGCAGAGCTAGTCGGCAACCTGCTAACCTTACTTAGCCAGATTATTAATATGCCAGGTAGTCAGCATTATCCACAGCCTCTTCCCCTGGTATTTTCTGCATTACCTTTAACTCTCCTCCTTCAAAATCAGAGGCTCCAGAAAAACCTCAACCTGTCCTCCACAGACTCCTCCGGCAGAAGCAACATCCTGATTGCTTAAGTCAAAATGAAACCTGCCTGGTTCATCATTTTCATTCTCCAGCAGTTCCACGGCTTTAGTGATAATCTCACCCTCCAGAGGACCTCCCCCGATCGTTCCGCTGATCGAGCCATCCTGCCAGATCAGCATTCGGGCCCCGGCACTGCGGGGAGCTGATCCGGAAGCTCTGATAACTGTTGCCAGCACAGCAGGATCTCTCTCTCTGACTGTCTCCTGTATTTTGCCAAGAATTTCCCTATCCATGCTTGAGCCTCCTCGTTTTAATCAGGCTAGCAGTAATTGATACTGCAATTTCTGCCGGGGTTTCGCTGCCAATATCTATACCTATAGGAGCATCAATCTTATCAATGCTCTCCTGCGGGAGAGCAAGTTCCTGCTTTAGTTCAGAAAAAATCAGTTCAACCTTGCGCCGGCTGCCAATCATTCCCAGATAGGCCCAACCTTCTCTAACAACTGATTTTAAAACATCATAATCATGCTGGTGTCCCCGGGTTACAATAACCAGGTAATCAGTGGAACAGGCCTGGTAACCTTCAAGAAATTCAGCAAAGGGCTGGCAGTGAACTTCTGCAGCCCGGGGGAAGTTTTCCCGGCAGGCAAATTTCTCCCTCTCATCAATCACTTCAACCCTAAAATCGACAAGAGCGGCCATTCTAGCCAGTTCCTGAGCAACATGACCGGCCCCAAAAATTAAGAGCCTGGGTTTCTGCTCCAGCGGCTCCAAAAAAACCTCCAGTCGCTTCCCGGAAGGAAGCTGATAGCTTTCCAGGCCGGAAGAGAGGAGCTTATCAATATCTCCCGCTCTGTTTATTAAAAACTCTTTGACTTCGGGATTCAGCTCCCGGCTGGTTTTGATATCATCCCGGGATATTAAAATCTTGTCACCAGGTCTGAGGGCTGCTTGCTCCTCAGAAAAATCAGAGGTTATCACAGTTAAAAGCACTCCGGTTTTACCGAGAGCCAGATGCTCATCTATCTCAGAAAAAAACTTGATAGTCATCTATTGATCTGCCTCCTTCCCTGCAATCCTCAAGTTTTTGTCAGCCAGTTAAAAACGGCCTCGAGAACCCCCCCGGCCACAGCCAGAGATTTATCAGAAATATGCCGGCAGTGCTCGGGATCATTGCGGGGATCAATATCTCCCAGTTTGGTGCCTTTCTTAACCCTGACACCGCTGGGCAGTAAACCCCTGATAATCCCGGCAATCCTGGATTTTACAGGCTGCTCCTTTAGATAGCCGATTACCTCTCCCGGTCGGATACTTTCCCCTATCCGGCGGTCAGTTCGAAAGATTCCACTCCGGGAAGCATGATAAACTCTTTCCTGACTGTATCCCAGCACCTTACCGGGTTCCCCGGTATCAGCAGCAGGGGATCCCCGGTAGATTACCTGTCCCAGAAAATGCCCCCGGCAGGTTTCCACCGCAGCATGGCAGTTCTCTCCAGCTGTAAAGCCCGGGCCCAGTCCGATCACCAGTCTGGCCTCCTCCAGGTCAGTTCCTGCTGAATCTTTCAACATCCTGCCATCAATCAGAATCTGATTGGGATATGAAGAGATAATCTCAGCCGACCGGGAGAGCGGGGCTACAGCAATTTCACCACGGTCCTGGACTTTCAGGCAGTCTTTAATACTCTCAACCCTGCGGGCTGTCAGCCCCTCTATTTCGACTTCATCCTGGTAAATTGCACTGGCATAGGATACAGTTCTTCTCACAGCCAGCGGCTGATCCTTCTCCACAATTAAAATCCGCCAGCCGGTTCGATGAAGCCGATAGGCCGCCCCGCTGGCAAGATCCCCTCCGCCCTTAATCAGTACCCGGGGGCTTATATTCTCTTTGATCTGGAATTTAGCATCAGCCATTTCAGACCATCCTTCCTAATTTCCAGATGATAAAGCCATTCCAGCGCACTGCGATAATCGACTGCAGTTATTCCCTTTACCCTGGAGAGATAGGAATTCCTTTGTTTTTCTATCTTTTTTAGCAGCTCAGCAGCCAGCTTTCCAGTAAGCAGCCGGCGATTTCGAGAGGCCTGTGAGAGCAGCAGATAGGCTCTACCGGCAGTTTTTAGATGTTCTCCATACCAATCTCTGCTGGCAAAAAGCTCCCGATAGACTCTTAAGTTTAAATAACGACTCTTCGTATCAGAACTGATTATCTCAGGACGATGAGAGATTCTGCTGCTGATAGTCTTTCCCAGCCCGGAAAGGCCCTGTATTAAAAGTAAGACTTCCGGGTTCACCGGCAGAACAGGCTCCCAGTCAGCCGGAGCCTTGCAGCAGCGATTTCCAGCTCCATCGGCCTCAATAAGAAATATCAACCCGGGATATCTCTCCACCGCAGAGGTAATCCATTCTACCGGCAGCCCCTTGACTTTTCTTTTCTTTTTATCTCCCGGCCATCTTTTGATCTGGCTGGCTGCCGGGACTAAAATCTCTGATTTTTTACTTAAGCGATAGGATTTCAGGGCAGCAAAGAATTCTGCCCTGCTGTTGCATATTATCAGCCGATGGGGCAAATTATCCGGCCTGAGCAGAGCGGTTGTTGAAGTATAGATAACCTGCCGGCAGGAAAAATCTCGAGCCAGCCTATTTAAGGTTCCGGTCTTGCCTCCAGCTCCCACCAGCCAGACAGCTTCGCCTCTCTTTAATCTCCAGATATCTTTAAGTCTCTTTATCATTATCGGTCTTTCTTGGAGCATATTTTTGATAATCTTCCTGACAATCAATGTCAATCAGCACAGCCTTCCTGCCAATCTCAAGATATTCAATCTCCTGAGAATATTTCTCCAAGAGGGTTCTTAAACCCCCCTCCGGTTCACTCTGGCCCCGGTTCAGGGCAAAGATCTCCGGAATAAGGCTGGACTGAATTAACAGGGGATGGCCTCTTTGCTTGTGATAGCTCGGTACCAGCAGCAGGGGCTGCTCTTGTCGAAATTTCTTTAAAAGCCTATTATAAATATCTGTCGTCACCAGAGGCTGATCGGCCAGCATAAAAAGCAGACCGGAGGTTTCAGCTGGCAGGTTTTCCAGCCCGGCCAGGACACTGCTGAACATCCCCCGCTGATAATCCCTGTTTTTTAACAGTCTAACCTCTTCCGTCAGCTCATCTGCCAGCTCCCTTCTTATGCGGTCGGCCTGATAACCCAGCACCACCCTAAGCTCACCATCCAGAGTTGACTCAGTTAGATTGGAAATTACCGTGCCGAGCACAGTTTTATCCCCCCAGGGAAGAAGCTGCTTGAGGCAGCCCATCCGGCTGGCTTCACCGGCTGCCAGCACTACTGCTGAGATCATCTTTATCAACCTCCATACCGGCTATCTCCAGATCTATCTTTAAAACAGTAATTCCAGCAAAACTTTCAATTTCTGCCGCCAGTTGCTGGCGATAATCTTCCAGATAACTGGGAAATTCATAGCCATACCTGACCACCAGGTTGATGTCAAAAAGAAGTCCTTCCTCCCGTTTGATTATTCCAACATTGCGGATATAGGCGATGCCTTCATACTGTCTGGTCAGATAGAGCACTATATCCCGAAATACCTTATTATAAACTATCAGATTGCCGAGATAACTGAAACGGGCCCGGACAATTGAACTTTCTCGTGTTAGATCATCCTGCTCCCGGTTAAATAGAACTCTCAGAGAATCGGTAAAATAACCGAGAAACTGTTTTCTTACTTCAATTTTAGGAACGGGAATTACATGTTTGCCCTCTCTTTTCCGGACCGAAATAGCTCTCTCGATTTCGGCAGGGCTGGCAATTTCATCAATCATAATAGTGCTGTCGATGCCGGGTAATTCCAGCTGTTCCACAATCCTCTCCACCATTTCCAGGGAGGTTCCCAGAATTAGAATCTTCTCTGCTCCGCTGGTCTCAATAGCCTGGCAGACCTCCCTCCGGTGATTTTCATCATGAAAAATCGCCCGCTTGATGGCAGCAAGTTTGCTGTTCTCTCTCTTGGCCGATTTGCCTGCCAGTATTTTACCCTCTTTAATCAGGAGCCCATCATCTAAAATTAAGGGAATCCCGTAGTCATAAGCTAAAACCCTGGCCCGATGACTTTTCCCGCTGCCGCTGGGCCCTATCAGGGCATAAACCTCCATTCTCATCACCTCGCTGCCCTTTCAGCTATCATGATAAAAATTGTTCTTCCCGTCTTCCACTGACAGGAAGCTGCCATATCATTCCTCTGGGAATAGATCAAAACAGACAGGATA